>JBOGLX010000157.1:0-16527 GCA_050745765.1 Occallatibacter sp.
CAGAGCAACAGCCGCCAGGGCCGCGAGCCGCTTTATGCGGTGCCTGCCATTTGAACTTGTACCACCGAGGGTGCCCCAGGTCCCCGATTTTGGGACCCGGGACTGGCGATCGAAAGGTTCAAAACCATCCTGTCAGAGACCTAGTTTGACACTACCTTTGCGCCATTTTCCGGTCAGCCGGATAACGACATTTTTCGCAGTGCACCGGGAGTCCGGCGCACTCCGAAAGACTCTGAACACTACCTCGGGTAGATGGCGGGATTAGGAGCGGCCCGGGCGCGGCGGTCGATCTTGCGGCTTAGCGCGATCATACCGATCGCCAGGGCAAGATAAATGACGGATGTCCAGCCAATCGCGGCGCTCATCCCAATATGAGCGCTGGCACTGGCGATAGCCAGTGGCGCGAATCCAGCTCCGAGCCATCCCAGCGAATTCATCATCCCCACCGATGTTCCCCGAAGTCGGGCCGGGATCACATCATAGAGAGCCGCAAAGATGTTTGAGTCGTACATGCCTTTGAACAACCCGAAGCCTGCCAGCGAGCAGAGGACAAGCACAATCGAACCCGATATGCCAGTGAAATAAAGAAATGGGGCGCCCAGCAAGAGGCCGATGCCCTGTGTCTGTATCCGCCCTCCGGCGAGCTTACGGATCAGCCTGTCCGCGAGGATGCCGCCGGCTATGACTCCGAAGATAGAGGCGATCTGGAGATATGCGCTCGCGTCGAACCCGGCTCGCGCCAAGGATAGATGAAACTTGCGATAGAGGAAAGCCGGGAGCCAGGTAAGAAACACAGCAGCGACAAAATTGGCGCCGATGAATACGAGGATCAGCAAGCGCGCATAGCGATTCGACAGCACATCGCGGATATTGGGCCATAGCTTGGCCGTGTCGTCCCCGGCCGGCGCATCCTCCTGGGGTGAAACGCGCGCGGGTTCCTTCAGACAGGCCAGCAGCGCGAGGCCAAGGACGATGCCGCACGCGCCGAAAATGACGAAGCTGATTCGCCACCCATGGCTTTCGGCGATTAGTGCCGAAAGCACCCCTCCGGCAATGCTGCCGGCGTAGACGCCTGACTGATGAATCCCCATGGCGCGGGATCGGGTGCGTTCGCCGTGATAGCTGGCCAGGATCGACATCGAGGCAGGGAAATAGAATGCTTCGCCCATTCCGCTCAAGGACCGCACAAGAACCAGCGTGGAGTAAGAGTGCGCGACCGCCGTACAGGCGGTGATGGCTGACCAAAACAGGAGAGCGCCAAGGATGATTCGCTTGCGGGACAGCCGGTCGCAGAGCCAGCCCGCAAACGGCCCCGAGGCGGCGTAGACCCACATAAATGAGGCGCCCAGGATGCCGAGCTGTTCGTCGCTCAAATGAAATTCATGCTTGAGCGGGGGAAAAAGAGAGAAGATTGCCTGCCGGTCGGCGTAGTTCAGGAAGCAGACCGTCCACAGCATCCCCACCACCAGCCAGGCATAACGATCGGCGCTCGCGTTGGGAGGAGTGCGTCCGGACGGACATGTGCGATCGTCGGCTTTTGGAAGCGGGTTCAAATCGAATCTCTATCTCTTGCGCGTTCGCGCACTCCGTTTAGAGTACCTCGCTCGCACAATATCATCGGGTTATTACGCTGCCAACCATGCGGGCGAACTTGCGATGTCAGGCGGTCGTTTGAGATTGACTTTATCTGCCTACGGTCATATACCAGTGGCTTCCATCTCGCCACGCTGAGGGATCGCGGAATCCGGCGAAGTCGAATCCCGCTGGAGGCGACGCAATCAACGGCCTGCCGGAGATCTTCCGCCAGCCGAAGCCGCGAAATGAGATCCCGCGCGGCGCCGAAATGAACCTCGGTTTCAAGCTCAACCTAATGGCCAAAAGAAGATCTCTATCCAGTGATATTCCGGCATGCGGATTTATTCATGTATTAGTATGTCGGCAAAAGTTAGGCATACAGGATACCATTGTGCCGGTGAGCACGATCTTCCGATTTGCCAAAATTACTGCCTTCAGTGAAGGGACTAGATTCCTGCATGAAAAATATGCTTAACGGAACTTATGCGGCGGTGCTTACACCTCGGCGGCAAACCGGGGAATTGGATGAAGCGCGGTTCCGCGCCTGGCTGGCATTTCTTATCGAGCGCGGAATCTCGGGCTTCGTCGTCAATGGGGCTACAGGGGAATTCTGCCGCACAATCGCCTCAGAATTCGACCGCCTTGTCGCTATTACTGCCGAGATGGCTTGCAGCCATGCCGGCTTTTTGGCTTGCATCGGGGGAGCAACTTCCCATAATGCCATCGAGATGGGTCGAACTGCACTGCGGCGTGGCGCGGATGCGCTCCTGTTGCCCATGCCATATTTCTTTAGCTACTCTCAATCCGATCTTTCGGCTTTCTGCCACGCTGTCGCCAGTGCGGTGGACGCTCCGATCCTGCTTTATAACCTTCCGCAGTTTGCATCTCCGCTTGAACCGGAGACGTCTCTTCGCCTGATCTGCGAATGCAAATCGATCGTGGGCATCAAAGACAGCAGCGGTTCACTCGACACCATGGAACTGCTCACCCGTGAGAATATCGACGCTTGCCGCATCATCGGAAACGATCAGGTTCTGAGCCAGGCGCTCGAAGCAGGGCTCTGCGATGGGGTGGTGTCCGGCGTAGCCTGTGTTTTCCCGGAACTGCTGCTGGCGCTCTATGCCTGTGCTGGGCAAGCGCATGGAACACACTTCCGCAGATTGGCGGAAGTGCTCCAGTCCCTACTGCATGAGATTGATATTCTTCCCGTGCCCTGGAGTCTTAAAGTCCTGGCGGAATGCGTTGGATTAGCCACTGCCACATTTCCGTTTCCGCTGTCACCCGAGCGGCGGAGACAAAAATCGAATCTGGAAGCGTGGTTCCAGGAGCATAAGGGCGAGCTGCAGCCCAAATACCCCGCTCCCGCGATGGATCCTACTCGCGGACGCTGATGCCGTGCGTCTTCATCTTGCCGTAAGGATGGCTGTGCTCCAAGGCAAGGATCGGCGGCACGTTACTGTGTTCGCTTCCGGGCCACTATCTCTTCTTTGGCATGCCGGGGCCTTGGTGGCCTGGGGGCCAGCCTGGCCAATTGGGCTCGCGCACGGGCGGAGGCGGTGGCCGTCCTTTTGGGCGTTACGCGCGCGCGGCTGCGAGGGCAGCCACTGGATGGCCTCGTAGAGCGTGTTCGTCCCCACTTCCGCTTCGATTGAGCTGCCCAGACGCATGGTCTCCGAAGAGCGGACAGCGGCCTCGTCAAAACCGCTTTGAGGGCCGCCTTGAGCCCCCATGCCCACTTCAGGATGGACGGCCACGGCCGTCTGGAGGTTTGACCTGCCGATTAAACTCGGCCCCCGAGACCGGACGCGCCCATTGCGAGCATCTGGTCCCGGTCAAATCTCAAGTCAGGATTCGCACAGAAGCTTAATTGAAATCCAGGCCTTCGCATCTCGTTAATGTTGATGACTCGAGTCTCATGATGACCAACTTGGAACTCAATGTATCGAAGTAAAGTCCAGACGAGGATGAGGTCCGCGATGGGCGAACTGTGACCAATTCTGATTGCGCGGCGGGTAAGCGCGCCCCGGCACGCTACCTTGCCAATCTTTAAGTGCCTTCACCTACGAATCCCTCTTCAGTTATTGGCTCAGATTCCAGATCAGCGGAGTGGGGCGTGATGAGACCAGAGGTAATCCGTGAAAACTGCCAACGACACCGAGTCCCGCTTCGCGATTCATAACAATTGCCCTGTCACGGCATCCCTTTCGGCTTCCGTTTCGTCCCCCGCTTCGGTCCGGGCCGGAACAGCCGCGCCTCTGACTGCCGCTTGTACTCGGCTTCGCGCCGCTTCAACTCTTCCCGTGAAACGGAGAGAACCTGCCGAACCAGATTGTCGAACGCGGTGAACTCAGCGGATGGCTTTGTCATGCTCCCATCATACCCCTGGCATTCCTAGCAGCCTACGAATACTTGCCGTGGACACGTAGATCGTCCAGCGTTTCTTCGGTTGGCGTCCGACTAAAAGCCTGTTTTTGATGTATCTACAGATCGTCGCCCTGCGTACCTGCAAGTAGACCGCCGCGTCTTCGGCTCTGATCCATTCGCGGTCGGGCAAGCGGTCCATCCTTCTAGCATACCGCTGTATAATTCTCGCCACTATGACATGGAGACGGATTTACTTCACCTGCCCGAAAACCTTCAAGCAATGCAGCACCACTCGCGACGTTCGTGGCGACAAGAGCCCAGTGGGACCGTTCCCAGTCGCATTTAGACACTGCGGAGAAATCCACCACTTCCGGGGCAAGGACTACGTTAGAACTGCTGCGACGAAACCGCCCCCGAAAGGGACATTAATTTAGCTACAATTGATCCATTCCACAAGTATTTCGAGCCGCATTTGCGGCATTTTACCTTTCCCCAGTACCGCAGAATGTCTGTTCCGAATGTGTAAAGACGCTCGCCGCACCAACAGTGAAACGTCACCGTACATTCTTTTCGCCCGGCGGAAATACTCGTTTGGCCATACCCTTAACAGGAATTCCCACCGCCATGCGCCGTCAAGCCATTAGAGCTAATTTTGATGAGTCAAATCGGTTATTGCCGGCTTTAGCCCCTGAGGGATGCCTTTTCCGAAATTTCGACTTTCACTACAGGCTGCTATGTTCGGGTCTATCGGTTTTGCGGTCCAAGGTTTTGCACCTGGCCGGGTCCAGGTCCGGGCGCCACTACCGGCTCCAGATCGAGCGGCTCGGTGAGGGTGAACAAAAGCACTGTGCCGGAGTCGAGCGTGGCCTGCGGATGGTTGATGAGCAGGTGCGCCGTGATGGCGGTGGCGCCGATGATGGTTCCGGCCAGCGCGCCCACCGGCCCGCCAAGGATTGCGCCTGTGGCCGCACCTGCCCCCACTCCGCCGCCGTACAGGATGCTGTCGCGCTTCAGTCGCGATCCGGGCGTGATCGTCCCCTCGGCGCCCACGCGGGTCCTCGATCCCGGCGTCCCGCTGACCATCGCGTACATCCGGTAACGCGCGCCATCGGGCAGCGCCACCGTCTCCGGGCGCAGGTCCATCGAGCCTTTGCCGCCCAGGTGGCCGCTTGAAACATTCACCACGCGGCCGTCGATCTCGGAGCCGGCCGGAATCAGCACCGTTCCGTCCTGCAACACGTCCGAGGCCACCTGGCCGCGGAAGGCGTCGCCGCTCTTATTGGTCGCTGTCGAGAGCCTATCGATAAGGCGCACGCGGATGACGGTTCCCTGGCCCAGCTCGCCGGGAGCGAGCGGCCGCGGGTGCACAATGTCGCCGTCCGGATCGGAGGCATAAAGACGCTCCATCAGAGCCGGGTTGTTGGGCTGCTCTTCGCCGCTGGACGGCGCAACCTCCACAATGCCATTGTCCGTGCCGTCGCCCTCGGCGTTCGCGGGAGCCTGGTTGTCGAGCGAAGTATCGGCGAAGGCCGATTGCCGCTCACCGGCCGGCAGAGCGGCCTGCGCGGCGGGCGTCGGCTCTGCGCGCGCCTGCGCCGGATAAGGATGCGACGCGTGAGGCTTGGGCGGAGGCGCCGGCATTGCGTTCACGATGGTGCTGTTCGGCGGAGGCGAGGAAACCCCGGTGTAGGGGCCCGGCTGGCTGGTCTGTTGCGCCACCGCGGCGGCAGAAAATGCGGCCAGCAGCATACACACTAAAGCCGTTCGGTTCAGCATCGTCGGTTTCATCCGGAACTCCTCTTCGCGAGCAAAATCTCCCCGTAGAGTTAGAACCCCGCCAGGGCGGGGGAGTTGTGCGCGGAGTTGACCCGCGTGCGCCCATTACGAGCGAAAAACACTCCAAGATTAAGCCTAGCGCGGACGCGGAATCGCGGCGCAACCGGCCGTCGATCAATGTGCTTTCGACGTGCCTTCGACGCTACGAATCAACAAAGGCACTCTCCCGCGCGCATTCGAACGTTTTGTGCAGATTCAAACGGTTTACGCGATTGTGATCTGCGCCACACCATTCCGGGCCGCTCCGTTTGTTAAAATCCGAACGGATTCAGTGCAATTTCTTCCTGGGACGGAGAGGAGTTTTTGAGCGCGTGCAAGGGCTTTTGAGTACGATTCATAGCGCCGCCGGAGAGCCCGTTGCCGTGGATCGCCGTCCCAAACTAAATGACCGGCTGCTGCATCGCATTGCGAGGACCGATATGACTGAGATTGTTGCCATTCGCGCTCGCGAGGTTCTGGACTCGCGCGGCAATCCTACCGTGGAAGCGGACGTGATTCTTGAGAGTGGCGCGCTGGGGCGCGCCATTGTGCCTTCGGGCGCTTCCACCGGCGAGCACGAGGCCGTGGAGCTGCGCGACGGCGATAAGACCCATTACCTGGGCAAAGGCGTATTGACGGCTGTCGAGAACGTGGAGACGGTGATTGCGCCCGAGCTCGAAGGCATAGACGCGGTCAACCAACGGCTGATCGACCAGACCATGATCGCCCTCGACGGCACGCCCAACAAGGGCAAATTGGGCGCGAACGCCATTCTCGCCGTTTCGATGGCGACGGCGCGCGCCGTGGCGCAGACGCTCGAAATTCCGCTCTATCGCTATCTCGGCGGCGTGAATGCGAGTGTGCTGCCGACGCCCATGCTCAACGTGCTCAACGGCGGCGCGCACGCCGACTCCAACGTGGACTTTCAGGAGTTCATGATCGTGCCCGTGGGCGCGGAGCGCTTCAGCGAGGCGCTGCGCTGGGCGGCCGAAACCTTCCACACGCTCAAGAGCGTGCTCAAGAAAAAGGGCTACAACACGGCGGTCGGCGACGAGGGCGGCTTTGCGCCTTCGCTCAAGTCGAACAGCGAAGCCATCGAGCTCATCCTCGAGGCCATCGAACAGGCCGGCTACAAACCCGGCGAGCAAGTCGCCATCGCGCTCGATCCCGCGTCCAGCGAGTTCTACGACAAGGAAAAGAATAAGTACGTCTTCAAGAAGAGCGACAAGCGCGAGCTGACGAGCGAGGAGATGGTCGCCTTCTACGACAACTGGACGCGGCAGTATCCGATCGTTTCGCTCGAAGACGGCCTGGCCGAGGACGACTGGGCGGGCTGGCGCATTCTCACCGACAAGCTCGGCGGCCGCATTCAGTTAGTGGGCGATGACAATTTCGTCACCAACGTCAAGCGGCTGCAGCGCGGCATCGAAGAGGGGGTGGCTAACTCGATTTTGATCAAGGTAAACCAGATTGGCACGGTCACCGAGACGCTCGAAGCCATCGAGCTGGGTGCACGCTACGGGTACACGTCGGTGATCTCGCACCGCTCGGGAGAAACCGAGGATACGTTCATCGCCGATCTTGCCGTCGCCACCGGCGCGGGGCAGATCAAGACGGGCTCTGTGAGCCGCACCGACCGCATCGCCAAGTACAACCAGTTGCTGCGCATTGAAGAGGAGCTGGGTTCGGGTGCCGTGTATCTCGGCCTCGAAAGCCTGAACTACAACGGCTAGCCACCTGCGGTAGGGCAGTCGCTCGCTGTTCGCTCGCACAGGCCTTATCGCACCCCAGGTCCCAATAGTGGAACCCGGGGCACCCGTCACTCGGCTAGTGGAGGACGACGTCATGCAAAGAGACAAATTTCCGCCAGAAGTGGCCGCGCAACTGAAGTGGTATGTTTATCGACTTATCGACCCTCGAAATGGCGAAACCTTCTATGTTGGCAAGGGAAGAGGCGACCGGGTTTTCCAGCACGCAAAGGGCGCGTTAAAGACAAATGAGGACGAAGACACAACCGAGCTAAAATCCAGCCGCATAAAGAAGATCCTAGCTTTGGGACTTGATGTTGGTCACGTAATACACCGGCACAATATTGAAACGGAGGAAATAGCTTTTCAGATTGAAGCGGCTCTGATCGATGCATATTCGGGTCTAACCAATGTAGTTGGCGGGCATGAATCTAGCGACTACGGATGTAGGCATGTTGAGGAAATCGTCGCAGACTATGCAGCAGAGCCATTCGAGGCGAGCGAACCGCTGATCCTCATTTCCGTTGCAAAGAGCTTTGAAGAAGAAGGAAAGAATGTATACGAGGCTGTGAGGAGCGTGTGGCGACTTAACCCAAACACAGCTAAGAATTTCAAGCTTGTCTTGGCGCATCGCCACGGGATTGTGGTTGGCGCATTCCGACCGAGGGAGTGGCTACCTGCTACAAGGAAGAACTTTCCCTTGCTGGAAGAGGATATCCCAGGCCGAATTGGTTTTGTAGGGGAGGAAGCAGAGCCAGAGGTTGCGAAACTCTACATCAATAAGCGAGTTCCCGACGTATTCCGGCGCAAAGGTGCCGCAAATCCAGTCCGTTTGGTTCCGGCCGCTGCCTCGACGCACGATCAAGATGCAGAGCCTCCAAACTGACCCACTGCCCGATTTCAAGACCTAGGATACCTTTCTGCCCACAAATTCTCCTCAACCCCAGAATCCAAGGAAACTTACCGTGCCCAAGCGTCCTCTCGTACTCACCATCCTCGACGGATGGGGTTATCGCGTCGAAACCCAAAACAACGCCATCGCCCTGGCCCGCAAGCCATCTTACGACAAATTGCTGCGCGAGTTTCCGAACACGCTCATCCGTGCCTCGGAACACTTTGTCGGCCTGCCTGACGGGCAGATGGGCAACAGCGAGGTCGGCCACCTGAACATCGGCGCCGGCCGCGTCGTGCAGATGGACATTACGCGCATCGACGCGCTGATCGCCGCCGGCGAATTCGGCAAAGTTCCCGCAATCGTCACTGCCATGCAGCGCGCGCGCGAGGGCGGACGGCAATTGCACCTCTTCGGGCTGCTTTCCGACGGCGGCGTTCACTCGCACCAGGAGCACCTCTACGCGCTGCTGCGCATCGCCCGCGAAAACGGCGTCGAGCGGGTCTTCGTCCACGCCTTCATGGACGGCCGCGACACCGGACCGGCTTCCGGCGCGGGCTACGTCGCCAAACTCGAGCAGAAGATGCGCGAGTACGGCGTGGGCAAGCTCGCCAGCGTGAACGGCCGCTACTACGCCATGGACCGCGACCGCCGCTGGGAGCGCGAGCGCAAGGCCTTCGACGCCATGGTCAACGGCAAGGCCGAAGGCGGCGCGCATTCGAACGCGGAAATGCGGATTAAGGATAGCTACAACAGCGGCGTCACCGACGAATTCCTGATTCCGTTTGTGGTGACGGACGCGGCGGGCAAGCCCATCGGCCAGATTCGCGACGACGATGTGTGCATTAACTTCAACTTCCGCGCCGACCGCGCGCGGCAAATCACCCGCGTGCTGGCGCGCGAAAGCGGCCTGAACAAGCAGGGCGGACGCAACCTGGAGGGATGGGAAGCGCTCGACGAAGCCATTCCGCGCAGCGAGATTCCCAAGGGTCTCCACTACGTCTGCATGACGCAGTACGACAAGCTCTACAAGCTGCCGCTGGTCATACAGCCCGAATCGATGGACAACATTCTGGCCAACGTGCTTGCGGCAAACCAGCTGCGCAACCTGCGCGTGGCGGAGACGGAGAAGTTCGCACACGTGACTTACTTCTTCAATGGCGGCATCGAGACGCCGTTTCCCGGCGAGGACCGCACGCTGATCCCTTCGCTCAAAGTGGCCACCTACGATTTGGCGCCGGAGATGCGCGCCGAGGCCATTGGCGACGTGGTCGTCAAAGCCGTCAACGACACGGCCTTCGAACTGATTGTGGTCAACTTTGCCAACTCCGACATGGTCGGCCACTCCGGCAAACTCGAACCCACGATCAAGGCCGTCGAGGCCGTGGACGCGCAGTTGGGCCGGATTTACGAGGCCATCAAGGAGAGGAACGGAAGCTGGCTGATCACCGCCGACCACGGCAACGCGGAGACGATGGCGGACCCGGCGACCGGTGGTCCGCACACGGCGCACACGACGAACCCGGTGCCGCTTATCTATGTGGCGGAGGAAGCCGGCCATTACCGCTTGCGCAACGACGGCTCTTTGCGGGATGTTTCGCCCACGCTGCTGGAGATTCTCAAGCTGGATGAGCCGAAGCAGATGACCGGCGGCGATCTGCGCGTGCCCATCGCGAAGTAACTCAGGAGAGCACTTTCAAGCCGTGCTTTTCTACGATGTCAAGCAGCTTGAGCGCCATGCCGCTCGGCTTTTTTGCGCCCGTCTCCCATTTCTCTACCGTAGATTCGCTGGTATTGAGATAGCGCGCAAAAACGGGTTGGCTCACCCGTTGGTTCTCGCGGATTCTCTTAATGCGCCGCGGCTCCTTTGGAGCCTGGGCCAGGAAACACGCCGCGTCGAATTCGTGCATGGTGGCCTTGTCGATCGTGCCAGCTATATACATGCCGGCGACGCTGCTGTGAATCGCTTCGAAAGCATCGCTTTTGAATTTGCGCTTAGTCACGATAAACCTTGATTACGCAGAAGGGCCTCCCGTGCGGGAGGCCCCCCAAGATTCTTGGGTGCGAAGTTCGCTCTACCGCAGCCGGAACGATTTGATCGCCGCCGGAAGCCGCTCCTCGATGATCTTGGCGTGCTCGACCGCAAGCTCGCCCAGATACGACGGCGCGGGCGTGGCTGTGAGCACAAGGGCCAGCGCGATCAGCGAGAAACAAAGCCCGGCGATGCCTGCCGAGACCAGCATCTCGTACATCGAGGGGATATCGAGGCCAAGACCATTGAAGGCCATGTGCTCGAAGGGCCTGACGTGCTGGACCACCGCCAGCGCGAAGAGAAAAAACAGCGCCGAAAGCGAGGTGAGCACCGCCAGCGCTCCGTCCAGGCTGCGATGGAACTTTTGCCGCGCGCTGCAGTGGGCGCACTCGGCCAGGTGCTGTTCGTAGTCTTTGCGCATTTCGGGCGAAATCCCGGAGATGTCGTACCTCCAACTCGCCAGGATGGCCCCCACCACTCTATCTGTACACGGGGTGTTTTTCATAGGCATCAACTCCTGCTTTCCGAAAAGTTGGAATCAACGCTTTACCCTGGCCCAAGGAACGCGGCCCGGAGTCACTACAGAAAGGATGCGCCGGCGACCGCGCCTGACGCTGAAATCCGCCGACCGGCTTTTGATCGGCTTTGAAATCCCCAAAACCCTAACCGAATCATCACTTACAAATTACTTTCGGGGCCCCACTCGCCGAAACTGCCACAAATAAAAACCCTTACCTTACTATTGTAACGTATTCTCTCAAAAATAGATAGAACTAAGTGGCTCATTTTGAGTCGCGAGCAGCAGGCGGTTGGCCAGCAGGCTGGCCCTGCCGTTCAGCGCGCGCTCGGCCGCAACCCGCGCCAATTCCGGAAGGTTGTTGTTTTCAGAGAGATGGGCCAGGATCACGTAGGCGGCCTGGCCATCGTACTGGTTTTCAAGGAATTCCGCCGTGGCTTCGTTCGAAAGGTGACCGACGCGAGAGAGAACTCTTTGCTTCACGGACCATGGATAGGGGCCGTCGCGGAGCATTTCGAGATCGTGGTTGGATTCGAGCAAAAGCAGGTCGACGCCGGTGAGTTGGGCCTTTACATTGGGCGGAATGTAGCCGAGATCGGTGGCGAAGCCGAGGCGGACACCCTCGGCGCGGAACACAAAACCGACCGGGTCGGCGGCGTCGTGGGGAATGGTGAAGGGGCTCAACTGGATGTCGCCGATCTCGAACGGCTGGCCGGCCTCAAAGTACTCGACTGCCGGCAGCCACGTGGGGTCCTCTTTCGCAGAGGGCTTTTCGGCCGCGGCCTCAACTCGCGGAACAGCCTGCGCTGCTTCCAGATCCGGGCCGAAACTAACGGCATCCTTTAACTCAACTTCGGGGTCGTCCGTGTCGCATTCCGCGGCTGCTTCCGGCTCGGCCTGGCGCTCGGCTGCCTGCTTGCGGCACTCTTCCAGCCACTGCGCGTAAGTCATCTGCCGGCGCGGCGTCAGCCAGCGCATCCAGGCGCGGTGCGTGCCCTCGGTAAAGTACACCGGAATTCCCAGCTTGCGCGCCGTTACGGCCAGGCCGCCGATGTGGTCCTGGTGCTCGTGTGTGATGACGATGGCGTCGAGCGTCTGCGTTTCTTCGCCGGCCAGTTTCATGCGGCGGAACAGCTCGCGGCAGCTCAGCCCGGCGTCGACAAGGATGCGTGTCCCGCCGCCTGAGACGACCGTGCTGTTGCCCTTCGACCCCGACGCCAGCACCGTGAAGCGCACCATCTCTTGAGGATACCGCGCCCGGTTGTGCATCGCGAGCGGTTTGAGTCAACTGCGGAGGGATGGCTCATCCGCGCGCGATCTCGCTCATCAATCCAAGAACATTGCCGTCGGGGTCCTTCAGGAACGCCATCCACAAATCGTGGCTGGCCATCCGCGCCACAAGATGCGGCCCTTGAACAAACTCTACGCCCTGTTCCGAGAGGTTGGCGTGCGCAGCGTGAATGTCCGGCACAGCGAAGTAGATGATCGTCCCGCCGCGGGGGCACGGCTCCTCTGAGGCTCCGATCATAAAGCGAATTTCGCCGCACTGAAGGAAGGACATCTTGCCCGCATCGAAGAGAAACTTCAGGCCAAGCTGGTCCTGATAGAAACTTTTCGCTGATGCAAGGTCGCTTACTGTGATAGCGACTTGTCCGATTCTGTCTACGCGAATTGTAGACTCGGGTAGAACTTTCTCGCTGACCATGGCTCCTCCAATTATTCAGTTGACGTAACTATATCGCTGAGCGTCGCCTGAGAAGGGCCGTAGGGGCGATGATTCTCGGACCTTCTACCGCACTTCAGAGAGCACGGCCGGGATCTCGATTGAAACCAGCGTCCCCCGCCCCGGGTTGCTCACCAGGCTGAACCGCGCCTGATTGCCGTAGAGCACTTCCAGCCGCTCCTGCACGTTCTTGATGCCGATTCCGCCGCCGGTGCGGCGCAGCATCGAGATCGGCCGGCCGGTCATGCCCACGCCGTCGTCGGCCACTTCGATCAGCACCCGGTCGCCTTCCAGGCGGCTGCGCACGGTCACCGTCCCGCCGTGGATGCGCGGTTCCAGGCCGTGCTTGATGCTGTTCTCGATCAGCGGCTGAAGCAGAATGCTGGGAACCAGCACCTGCAGCGTCCGCGGATCGATCTCTTTTTCCACGCGCAGCTTCTCGGAACCGAAGCGCACCACTTCAATGTCCAGGTAATCGTCGGTAAACTTCAGCTCCTCGCTGAGCGGAACGTAGGTGTCGTGGTCCTTGAGCAGCGCGCGGAGAATGTTGGCCAGCTTTACAGTCATTTCGCGCGCCAGCTCGGGCTGGCTGCGCACCAGCGAAGCGATGGAGTTGAGCGTGTTGAAGAGAAAATGCGGATTGATCTGCCGCTGCAGGGCGTCCAGCCTGGCTTCAAGCAGCAGCCGCTCCTGTTCTTTGAGCTTGAGTTCGATGCGCAGCGCGTCCCACACCTTGAGCGCTATGCCCACGGTGATGGGCGCGCTCAGCCACACCAGCACCAGCATCCACAGGCCGGAGGCTTCGACGGCAAACAGCCAGCGTGGGCGCGGCGGCGGCGGATAAGTGCGGGCGATCCACTCGCGGCACCCCTCCATGCCCACGATTAGAAAGAGCATCAGAATCTGCCGGTCGATCCCCGGCTTGCGCAGGTTGCGGTGAATCCAGCGGTAAAGGCTCAGATCGATGAATGGCGTGAACGACCAGATCTCTTCTTTCTCGACGAAGAGGCCGAGAGTGCCCGCCGCGAGGCCGACGGCTGCGTTGAATGGCAGAGCCAGAAACTCATGGTGCAGCACCGCGGGAATGGATAGCACAAGGCCGCCGAGCATGGCCCACCCCGGTCCCAGCAGCAGGCCCAGCAGAATGGTGGTCTCGAAGGAGATGTCCGCGGCCTGGAAATTTGAGACTCTGGTTCGCACCCACACGCCGCCGGTGAGGGGAACAAGAAAGAACGCCAGCAGTCCCATGGTCTCGCGGCGCTTACGGTGTTCGGCAAAGAGCAGCCGCTGAAAAGTGCGCGAGCGGGCCAGGGCGCTGGCCACGGCCGCGGCCACGCCGAATTTGATCAGGACCGTGATGATTACCAGCGTGTTGGTCACGCAATCACTGTATCAGGGGTCAGGGTTCAGGTTTCAGGGGTCAGGGAACAGGGAATAGGGAACAGGGAACAGGGACTAGCTGTCCAGGGGCTTGGCGGGCGCGCGGGGGATGAAACCGCCGACGTGGTACTTCCAAGGGCTCCTGGCAATACAGTTGTAGATCACCGATTGCGGAGGGAGCCCGGGGGCTTCAGCCCCCGGAAACGGTGCAAATTTACGAGGCCTTCAGGCCCGGGCCCTTGCCGCTTTCGCGAATCAGGAACCATTTACAACTGTAGTTCTAGAGCTTCAGCCGGATGGCGATGGCGCCTGAATCGGCCTGATCCGCGTAGGGCTCTATGCGCTCGAAGCCCATCCGATCGTACATGGCCAGCGCATCGGCCATTACGGGCATGGTGTCGCCGAGAATTTCGCTGTATCCGGCGGCGCGGGCTTCGCCGATCGCCCATTCGAGCAGGGCGCGCCCAAGGCCCAGGCCGCGATACGACGAGCGCACATAGAGCCGCTTTACTTCGGTGCGCTCACGGTCGAAGCGCCGCAGGGCGACGCAGCCCGCGGGTTGCCGCTCCACCCAAGCCAGGGCCAGCCGCCCGTCCGGCGGGGTGTATTTGCCGGGAAGTCCCGCCAGCTCCCCGGAGAAGTTCTGGAAGCATGGCGTAAACCCAAAGGAATCCCAGTATTCCTGAAAGAGCGCGCGGATGGCCGGAAGCGCTGACGGCTCATGCGCTGGAAGAATCTGGAAGGTTGAGAGCGCCTTCATGGAGTGAGTATTTCACCTTGATTGCCGCTCCACTTAAAATGAATGTATGAGTCTGGAAAGCGCGAAGAAGATCGCCGAGGCCAATTTTCCCACCCGCTGGGGAGTCTTCCGCATCTTCGGTTTCGAGGGCTACCCGCTGGCTCCGCGCGCAGGCTGCGGCCCGCAAGCGCAGGGGGATGCGCAGGCCGCGGCTCCGGAGGGTCTGGTGGCTCTGACGATGGGCGATATTCACTCGGCGCCTCCGCTGGTGCGCATTCACTCGCAGTGCCTCACCGGCGACGTCTTCGGCTCGCTGCGCTGCGATTGTCGGCTGCAGCTCGAACTGGCGCTGGCCAGAATTGCCGAGGCTGGCGCCGGCATCCTGCTCTACGAGCAGCAGGAGGGCCGCGGCATCGGCCTGATGGCCAAGCTCAAGGCCTACGCGCTCCAGGACCAGGGACTGGACACGGTCGAGGCCAACGTCGAGCTTGGTTTCGCCGCCGACTGCCGCGAGTACGAACTGCCCGCCGAGGCTCTCAAATTGCTCGGTGTCTCAGAGGTGCGCCTGATGACCAATAATCCCGCCAAAGTCGCGGCCCTCGAGTCCGCCGGCGTCGCTGTGGTCGAGCGTGTCTCCGCCGAGGTCGAGCCCCAGGAAACCTTCGAGCGCTATCTGCGCACCAAGCAGGAAAAGATGGGCCACATTCTCGAATCGACGATTGAGTCTGCTTCCTGACGCCGGCAGAAGCTGGAACGGTTCCAAACATGCTGTACCCATCTTTCGAGCATCTTCGTTCGTGTCACGGGCGGCCCATTCCCGGCACGGCGGGAGAATGGTGCGAGCATTGCGAATGGAGGTAAGATCGTCTTATGAAGACGCTCGTTCGGATAGATCCGGGGACGCTGCCGCGCGTGCTGGTTCTCGATCCGCCCATCTCCGACGCGGAATTCGAGACGCTGTGCCGCGAGAACGACAATGTCCGCCTGGAACGCACCAAAGAAGGAGCTGTGCGCATGAACCCACCCACAGGCGGATGGACCGGAAGTGGGAACCTGGAGATTACGCGGCAGTTGGGCAACTGGTGGGCTGCGCGCGAACAAGGACGCATCTTCGATTCCAGCACCGGCTTTCGTCTTCCCGACGGCTCTACGCTCAGCCCCGACGCCTCGTACCTTTCCGAGGAGCGGCTGCGCGGCCTTCCCAAGGGTGCGCTGCGAGGCTTCCCTCGTATATGCCCGGATTTCGTAATCGAACTGCGCTCGGAGTCCGATTCGCTTCAGGACCTGAAAGACAAAATGGGCGACTGGATTGCGAACGGCGCGCTTCTGGGGTGGTTGATCGATCCTTACGAACAACAAGTCCTTGTCTACCGGCAGGACCGTGCGGCGAAGGCGGTTGCGAGCAGCCAGATTGCCGGAGAAGGCCCCGTAGCCGGCTTTGTTCTGGATCTGGCCCGCGTGTGGAAGTGCTACCAGGACTGAACCTCTATCCGGGATTCATCCTCTTTGGTAAAACCCCGGCTTTGGGTAAAACCCTAGCCAAATATATTTGAAATTTTGCCTAAGAAACGCGCTCGCGGATGAGGCTTTGTGTCAGGGCATGACCCTTCGACAAGCTTAGCAGCCTGTGGTTTAAGTCGCCATGTTCCAGCGCGGCATGCAGGGCAGCGTGATGGAACGACTTCGCTGCCGAAATATGTAAGCGGCGCCACGACTGGATTGGCCGACGATCTGGCGCCTGC
>JBOGLX010000158.1:0-64611 GCA_050745765.1 Occallatibacter sp.
CGGCGACACGCCCATTCACCGCGTTGCCGAAATCACGCCTACTGCCTGGGCGGCCAAAGCGTAATCCTGAAAATTCCCCTCATCCCACTTGCCCCGCCGTCAACCGTGTACTTGGCTGGACGGATACGGACGAGCGGCGCATCGCCGTTCTCATCCGGCAACACGGCATGGGCAGAGCTCCCTCGGGCTCTTCATTTTTTGAACAGGCTCAGGACGAGCCAATTCGCATTTTCGTGAAAAGGGCGGGACTGAGCCGTTCTACCGCTCCGCAACCAGATCGAGCAGATCGAAGAACTCCGGAAAGCTGATGGCGGCGGATTCCGCGCCTTGAATCAGCGTTTCGCCCTCGGCGCGCAGGGCTGCGACGCTGAAGGCCATGGCAATGCGGTGATCGCCGCCGGTGTCGATGGCGGCGCCGTGCAGCGTCTGCCCGCCGGGCACGTCGAGGCCGTCTTCGAACTCTTCGACTTCGGCGCCCATGGCGCGCAGATTGCTCGCCACCAGTGCGATGCGGTCGGACTCCTTGACGCGCAGTTCGCGGGCGTCGCGGATGCGGATGCCGCCGCTTGTGTAAGGGGCAATCGCCGCCAGCACGGGCAGTTCATCGATCAATTGCGCGGAGAGCGCGCCGCCGATTGCGGTCGAGCCGAGTCCTTGCGGCGGCGCCGAGACTTGCACCGTTCCCGTAAGCTCCGCGTGCTTCTCTTCGAGGTTGAGGATGGCGATTTGCACTCCCAGCGAAGTGAGCACGTCGAGCAGGCTGGAGCGGGTGGGATTAAGGCCGAGCGAATCGAAGACCAGGCTCGAACCGGGGAAGAGCGCGGCGGCGCACATAAAAAAAGCGGCCGAAGAAATGTCGCCGGGAACTGCGGCGTCGATGGCATGCAGAGCCTGCGGACCATCGATGCTCACCGAATCGATGGTGCGATTGACGGTTGCGCCGAAGGCGCGGAGGGCCAGCTCGCTATGATCGCGCGTGCGGACAGATTCGCGGACGATTGTGGTTCCGGAGGTTTGCAGGCCGGCAAGGAGGATCGCGGTCTTTACCTGCGCGCTGGGAACGGGCGTGGCGAAGTCGATGGCCTGGAGCGGCGCGCCCTCAATTTCAATGGGAGCGTGGCCCTGGGTGAGCGCGATGCGCGCGCCCATGGCTTCAAGCGGTTTGCGGATGCGCTCCATGGGACGGCGCGAGAGCGATGCGTCGCCCACCAACGTGAAGACTCCCTGCTGCGGCGCCAGCAGGCCCGAGATCATGCGCATTGTCGAGCCGGAGTTGTCGCAGTCGAGCACGTGGGCGGCCGGCGTTACGCGGCCCGCCATGCCAACGATTTCAATGGACGCCTCGCCGGTGCGGTTGACCTTCGCGCCCAGGGCTTCCATGCAGGCAAGCGTCGAGGCGCAGTCGGCGCCTGTAGAAAAGTTGGTGAAGCGCGACGAGCCTTCTGCGAATGCGCCGAGCATGGCGTAGCGGTGGCTGATGGATTTGTCGCCGGGCAGGCGCAGGCTTCCGTAAACGTTGCGGGCAGGGCGGATGAGGCGTTCCTGGGCGGCGATGGTCAAGTGTGCTCCGGTGCGCTAAGGTTTCGTTTCAAGTTTATCGAATCGGCGCCGCGTGGCAGCCCATTCGATTCCGCCGCCATACGCGGCGCCGAGTGAAAGGCTTTTTCGATGAGAGGGGCCTTCCCATCCGCAACCCATTCGCGCCGCTGCTGATATTCTTGCCATGCACACAGAGATGGAGGTACCCGCATGGCAAAAGTGACTCTGGTTTTTGCCGTCCTCTTAATTATTTTGGGTTTGATTGGTTTTTTCGGTACAGGGAGCATCCACCCCACAGCGTTGATTCCCGCGTGGTTTGGGCTTGCTCTCGGCCTGTTCGGGTTGCTTGCCATCAGTCCCAGCGAAGGACGGCGCAAGATCCTCATGCACATCAACGTGACCATCGGCTTGGTGGGTTGCGTGATGGCGGCGATTGTGGCTGTGACCGGCTACCTTCACGATAAATCGGCGGGAATGCCGACGGATGTGGCCGCGCTTGAATCGAAGCTGATCATGGCTGGCCTGCTTCTGATCTACGTGCTGCTGTGCGTGCGCTCATTCATCGGCGCGCGGCGCGCACGCAAGGTATAGGGCGTGGGCGGATTGCGCGGCATTGGAATGGGGGCGGGCATGCGCGCCGAGCGCATGCCGCACGGGCGGAGCGCGGGCATAGGCGCCGCGGACCTGCCCAGGAAGAAGCCGAGCCTGAACCAATTGGGCCCCCAGATCTGGGGCCTCGTCGCTCCGCGCAAAGGACTGATCATCGGCGGGCTGGCGCTGATGGCCGTGAACCGCGTGGCCGGCATGGTGATGCCGTTTGTCTCCAAGCCCCTGCTGGACAAAGTGCTGGCTCCCATCCACCCGCAGCCGGGGCTGTTGGCGCCCATCATCGGGGCGGTCCTTGTGGCCACCGTAGTGCAAGCCATCACTTCTTACTCGCTCACGCAACTGCTCTCGATCGCCGGCCAGCGTCTCATCGCCGACATGCGCCGGGAGGTACAGCGGCATGTCGGCCTGCTCTCCGTGGCTTACTACGACGAGAACCGCTCGGGAACCCTGGTGGCGCGCATCATGACGGACGTGGAAGGCGTGCGCAACCTCATCGGCACCGGGCTCGTGCAGTTTGTCGGCGGAATGTTTACCGCGGTCATGGTCTTCTTCTTCCTGCTTTATCGCAGCGCTCTGGTGACTCTCACCGTCTTTGCGGTGGTGGGCGCATTCGTGGTTGTTTTGCAGTATGGATTCAAGGTCATTCGTCCCATCTTTCGCGAGCGCGGCAAAATCAACGCCGAGGTCACTGGCCGCCTGACGGAGTCGCTGGGCGGCGTGCGCGTGGTGAAGGGCTATCACGCCGAGGAACGCGAGCACAAAGTTTTTTCCGCCGGAGTGGATCGCCTGCTGGCCAATGTGATGAAGTCGCTGACCATGACCAGCGTGCTGGGCTCGGCCTCAACCACGGTGCTGGGCGCGGTTTCGGCGCTGGTGATGTGGCTGGGCGGCCATCTGGTGCTCAAAAGTTCGTGGACGACCGGCGATTACTTCCAATACAACATGTTCCTGGCGTTCATGATCGCGCCCGTCTTCCAGATGGTGAACGTGGGCACGCAATTGACCGAAGCCTTCGCGGGACTCGACCGCACCAACGAGCTGCTGGCGGAGATGGAAGAGAACCAGGTTCCAGGGCGCACGGAAAAGATGCCGCCGATCGATGGAGAGGTGCGGTTCGAGGACGTGGAGTTCGCCTATTCGCCCGGCAAGCCGGTGCTGCACGGGATCAACTTCGAAGCCACGCCGGGGACGGTGACCGCGCTGGTGGGGTCGTCGGGATCGGGCAAGTCCACGATCATCAGCCTGATCTGCGCCTTCCACACGCCGTTGAAGGGCCGCGTGACCGTGGACGGAGTGGACCTGGCGCATGTGGATCTTCACACCTATCGATCGCAGTTGGGCGTGGTGCTGCAGGACTCGTTTCTGTTCGACGGCACCATTCGCGAGAACGTGATGTTTTCGCGGCCCGATGCGAGCGAGCAGCAGTTTCTCTCCGCCTGTCGCACGGCGCGCGTGGACGAGTTTGCCGAGCGCTACGCGGAGGGCTACGAAACCATCGTCGGCGAACGCGGCGTCAAGGTTTCGGGCGGCCAGCGGCAGCGGCTATCGATTGCCCGCGCGCTGCTTGCGGAGCCGCGGCTTCTGATCCTCGACGAGGCGACCAGCTCGCTCGATTCCGAATCGGAGGCCATGATCCAGGCCGGTCTGGCGCAGTTGATGCAGGGCCGGACCACATTCGTCATCGCGCACCGGCTTTCGACCATCCGCCGCGCCGACCAGATTCTTGTCGTCGAAGAGGGGCGCGTCGTCGAACGCGGCAATCATGCCGAGCTCTACGCGCTTGGCGGCCGCTACTACGACCTCTACACGCGGCAGCACGGCCTCGAGGCGAATCTGTTCCTGGCGCCCGGCGAGGGCGATGCAGTCCCCGCGTAGCGCGGGCCGGCTGAATGAATTCCGTTGAAGAAGGTTCGGGGGATTGCAATGACGGCTTCGTGGCGTCTCAGCTATTGACACAAATCTCATAATCTGAGATGCTGGCAATGTATTCAAAAGGCGGAATCAAGGATCGCAATGCGAGATACTTCCCACCAGGGCACCTATAAAGTTCAGGCGCTGGACCGTGCGTTTGCCGTTCTCGATCTTCTTGGAGAAAGCGACGCCCCGATCGGTCTGGCTCAGGTTGCGTCGTCGCTGCAGTTACACAAGAGCACCGCACATCGCTTTCTAATGGTGCTGGAACGGCACCGCATGGTAGAGCGCACCGGCAACGGCAAGTTCAGGCTGGGCCTGCGGCTATTCGATTACGGCAATCGCGCCATCGAGCAGTACGACCTGCGCGAGCGTGCGCAGCCGCATCTGCGCCGGCTGGTGGCCGAAACCGAAGAGACGGCGCACCTGGCGCTGCTGGAGGCGGCGCGCGTCATTTACATCGACAAAATCGAGCCCGCCCGCTCGGTACGCATGATTACGCGCATCGGCGCCAGCAACCCCGTGCACAGCACCTCGGTAGGCAAGGCGATTCTGGCCTTTTTGCCCGAGGAGCGCGCCGCGGAGATCGTTCGGCGCATTCGCTTCGATCGCTTTACCTCCCGCACCATTGCCAACGCCGAGGCCCTGCGCGCCGAGCTCGAAAAGACCCATCGCCGCGGCTACGCGGTAGACGACGAGGAGTTCGAGGAGGGGCTGCGCTGCATCGCCGTGCCGGTGCTCGATGCGCAGCGGCTGCCGGTGGCTGCGGTGAGCGTTTCCGGGCCGTCGTTCCGCGTGACCGCGCAGAAGCTGCCCGCGATCGCCAATCATCTGCTGCATTGCGTGCGCGGCATCTCGGTGGATATGGGCTATATTTCCGCGGGACGCGGCAGCCGAATCGCCGTCCCGGCTTAAGGCCGCCAGCCGGGTCCAACCGATCGAGGTTCTTCTATCGCGTTTTCGCCACTTCCTCCACCGTTACCGGATCGAGGAACGGCATCTGCGCCCGCAGTTCTTTGCCCACAATCTCCACGGGATGTTTAGCCTCGGCCTCGCGAAAGGCCAGAAACTCCTTGCGCCCCGCAGCCTGGTCGGCCAGAAATCTCTTCGCAAACGACCCGTCCTGAATCTCGGCGAGAATCTGCTTCATCGCCTTGCGGCTCTCTTCGTTGATCACGCGCGGCCCGCTCACATAATCGCCCCACTCCGCGGTGTCCGAGATCGAGTAGCGCATGTACGCCAAGCCACCGCGATAGACAAGGTCCACAATCAGCTTGAGCTCGTGCAGGCACTCGAAGTAAGCGCTCTCAGGCTGATAGCCCGCCTCGACCAGCGTTTCAAATCCAGCTTTAATCAGCGCGCTCACGCCGCCGCAAAGCACCGTCTGCTCGCCGAAGAGATCTGTCTCAGTCTCCTCTTTGAAAGTGGTCTCGAGCGCGCCGGCGCGTGTGCAGCCAATGCCTTTCAAATAACTCAGCGTCAGCGCATGCGCATTGCCCGTTGGATTCTGCTGCACCGCAATCAAACCGGGCGTGCCGCCGCCCTCGACGAAGACCTCGCGCACGCGGTGCCCCGGCGCCTTGGGCGCGGCCAGGCCCACGTCGATTCCCGCCGCCGGCACGATGGTCTTGAAATGAATGTTGAAGCCGTGCGCAAACAGCAGCAGCTTTCCGCTGCTCAGATTCGGCCCTATCTCGTCGGCATAGAGCTTCGCCTGCGTCTGGTCCGGCGTCAGGATCATCACCACGTCGGCCCATTTCGTCGCCTCGGCCGGCGTCGTTACTTCCAGTCCCGCCTTCTGCGCCTTGGCAATGGACTTCGAGGCCGCCGGCAGCCCCACTTTCACCAGCACGCCGGAGTCCTTGAGGTTAAGCGCATGGGCGTGCCCCTGCGAGCCGTAGCCGATGATGGCCACCTTCTTGGCCTGAATAAGTGTCAGGTCCGCATCGCGATCGTAGTAAGTCTTCGCCATGATTCTTCTTTTTCCTTCGATTCTTTGTTAGTGTCGAGTCCAATTCAAATTAAATCTTCAGTCAGGGTGCCCCAGGTCCCGATTTTGGGACCTGGGTTTAGGGAGAGTGGACTTACTCCAATTCGCCTGCCGCCGCATCCTGAAAAGCCTCGGCGGGCTCCTCTGCCGATTGGTCCGTCCGCGCGCCCATCGCCTTGAGCACGCTGCTGGTATGGTGTCCGCGCCGCATAGTCATCTTGCCGCTGCGGCAAATTTCGAGAATTTTCCCGTCGCTCTCGCGCAGCACCTGGATCAGTCCTTCGATCTTGCTTTCGACGCCCGTCATCTCGATCGTCAGCGACTCCGGCGCAAGATCGACGATGCGCGCGCGAAAAACCTCAACCAGTTGGAAAATCTGCGAACGGCTCTTGGGCGTGGCGGCAATTTTAATCAGCACCAGCTCGCGCGTCACCGCCGGCCCCTGCGCAATGTCGTCCACGTCCACCACATTTTCCAGCTTGTACAGGCTCGCGCGAATGCGATGCCCAGCCTCGGCCGAAGCCTCGCACACCAGCGTCAGCCGCGACAGCCCCTCGCGCTCGCTCCGCCCCACCGTCAGCGAATTGATGTTGATGTTCAACCGGCGAAACAGCGAAGCCACGCGCGTCAGCACGCCCGGCAAATCTTCAACGTATGCGACGAATGTATGCAACATGACGTTCCTCTGATTAATTATCGTCCGCTGTTTCTTCGAGCGGGTTCTTGCCGGGCCTGCGAATCATTTCGTGCAGCGCGCTCCCCGCCGCAATCATCGGATAAACCGAGTCTTCCTTTTCTACCAGAAAGTTCAGCAGAAACGCCCCCGGCGCCGATCGCGCTTCGTTCACCGCATCGGCAACTTCATTGCGCTCGCGCACCGCGCGCCCCGCTATCCCGTGCGCGTCGGCCAGCTTCACAAAGTCCGGGCTGACCAGCGGCGTGGCTTCGTAGTTGCGTTCGTAGAAAAACTCCTGCCACTGCCGCACCATTCCGAGGTACCCGTTGTTGATGATCGCGATGTTGATCTTCAGCTTTTCCTGCACGATGGTTGCAAGCTCGGCCGCGGTCATCTGGAAGCCGCCATCGCCCGCCACCACCCAAACTTCCTTCTGCGGGCAGGCCATCTTGGCGCCGATCGCCGCGGGCAGCGCGAATCCCATCGTACCCAACCCGCCCGATGTGATCAAAGTGCGCGGCTTCTCGTGATGAAAGTATTGCGCCTCCCACATCTGGTGCTGGCCCACGTCGGTCACCACGATGGCGTCTCCGCCCGTGATCCGCCACAAATCGTGCATCACGTGCGCCGCGTAAAGGTGCCCGGAGTCAGGCAGGTTCTTGATGTCGCGCACCGCAACCTCGCCCTTCATACCGTCGATCGTCTTGAGCCACGCCGAGCCGTCGCGTCCCGCAATCCGCGGTAACAGCTCTTCCAGAACCTCACGGAGATCGCCCACCAACGCAACGTCAACTTTGATATTTTTGTTGATCTCCGCCGGATCCACTTCGATGTGAATCTTCTTCGCTTTCGGCGCATACGTCGAAGTGGTGCCCGTCACGCGATCGTCGAACCGCATTCCGCACGCGATGAGCAGATCGGCCTCCTGAATGGCGTGGTTCAGCCATGCCTCGCCGTGCATGCCCATCATGCCCATGCTCAGCGGATGCGAAGCGGGAAATGCGCCGAGACCAAGGAGCGTGAGCCCGACCGGAATCTGCGCGCGCTCGGCCAGTGTGCGCACCTGCTCCATGGCGCACGATTCGGAGACGCCGTGCCCGGCCAGAATCACCGGCCGCTTGGCGTTGCGGATCAGCTCCGCCGCCTGGTCGAGACCCGAGTCCGAGACGTGCAGCATCGGGTGCGGCCGATACGCGCGCGGCTTCGCGGCTTCAAAGTTGAAATCGGCCGTGCCCTGCTGTGCGTCCTTCGTAATGTCCACGAGCACCGGCCCAGGCCGCCCCGAACGCGCAATCTGAAACGCATGGCGCAGCGTCGCGGCCAACTCCTCGGTGCGGCTGACGAGAAAGTTGTGCTTGGTCACGGGCAGCGTTACACCGGTGATGTCTACTTCCTGAAACGCATCCGTGCCCAGCACCTTGCTCGAAACATTGCCCGTGATGCAGACGATCGGAATCGAATCGAGCATCGCGGTGGCAATGCCGGTCACAAGATTCGTCGCGCCCGGCCCGCTGGTGGCGACCGCGACGCCCACCTTGCCCGAAGCGCGCGCATAACCGTCGGCCATGTGCGCCGCGCCCTGCTCATGCCGCACCAGAACATGCCGGATGGGAAACTTGCGCAGCGCATCGTATGCCGGCAGAATGGCGCCGCCAGGGTAGCCGAAGACGTCCGTAACGCCCTCACCCACCAGCGTAGCCCACAAAATCTCCGAGCCGGTCAGGCGTGTTGGCGTGTTCAAGTGCGCGTTCAATGATTGCATCGTTTCATTGGTTCCCATAGAAAGCACTCCTTCCGTGCCATCAGCATCGGCCTTCCCTGACCCCTGACCCCTGATCCCTGACCTCTGTCTTTACGTCGTTGCGCCTTCCGAAGCCGACCTCACGCGATCCACATACTTGCGGAAAACGCCCTTAGGCCAGCGCAGCGCCGGCGGCTTGAAATCCTTGAGACGCGCGGCCATTTCTTCATCGCTGATTTCCACATCGAGCTTGCGGTTGGGAATATCGAAATGAACGATGTCGCCCTCGCGCACCGCCGCGATGGGTCCGCCGTTGAATGCTTCCGGGGCAACATGGCCCGCGGTCATGCCGTGGGTTGCGCCGGAGAAGCGCCCATCCGTCAACAACGCCACCTGCGCGCTCAACTCGGCGTTCGATGAGATGGCCGCGGTTACCTGCAGCATCTCGCGCATTCCAGGTCCCCCCTTGGGTCCTTCATAGCGGATCACCACTACGTCGCCGGGACGAATGCCGCCGGACTGCACCACCGCGAAGCAATCTTCTTCGCAATCGAAGACGCGTGCCGGGCCGCGATGCTCCAGGCGATTGGCCGCCGCAACCTTGATCACGCAGCCCTCGGGCGCCAGATTGCCCTTTAAAATCACCAGTCCGCCGTTGGGCTTGATGGGCTTCTCGAAGGTGTGAATCACCACCTGCCCCGGCGTCTCCCTGGCCAGTGCGGCTTCCTCGGCCAGCGTTTTGCCGCTGACGGTCAGCGCCGATCCGTCGGCAAAACCGGCGTCGATCATGCGTTTGGCGAGCAAGCGCGAACCGCCAGCAGCCTGGTAGTCCGAAGCCACATACTTCCCCGCCGGCGTCAGGTCGCAGATATAAGGAGTACGCTTCGAGATCGCATCAAAATCATCGATCGATAATTCAATCCCCATCTCTCGCGCAATGGCCAGCAAATGCAATACCGCATTCGTCGATCCACCGCTTGCGGCCACGCTGGCAATGGTGTTCTCGAGTGACTTGCGCGTAATAATTTGCGAAGGCCGTCGATTGGCGCGCACTGCGTCCATCAAAATCCGCCCGGCTTCGCGCGTCGCCTCGCGCTTGTTCTCGGCAGTCGCCGGCACGCCGGAAAGCTGAATCGGCGCGATGCCCAGAATCTCAGCGCTCATGGCCATGGTGTTGGCCGTGAACTGCCCGCCGCACGCGCCCGCGCCCGGACACGCATTGGCTTCGAGCGCCTCAAGCCCCGCATCGTCGATCCGCCCGGCCGCATAAGAGCCAATCCCCTCAAAGACATTCTGAATCGTAATGTCGATTTTTTCGCCATTGGGGCCATTCAGCTTGCCCGGCGCAATCGATCCGCCGTAGAGCATCATGCCGGGAATGTCCAGCCGGCAAAGCGCCATGATGATGCCCGGCATATTTTTGTCGCAGCCGCCGATGCCCACGAGGCCATCGAAGAGGTTGCCGCGCGCCATCAATTCAATGGAATCGGCGATCACCTCGCGGCTCACCAGCGAGGCCTTCATGCCCTGCGTGCCCATGGTGATGCCGTCGGAGATGGTGATGGTGTTGAATTCCATCGGCGTGCCGCCGGCCTCGCGAATGCCTTCCTTCAGCCACTCCGCGATCTCGCGCAGGTGTACGTTACAGGTGCCGATCTCCGTCCACGTATTGGCGACCCCGATGATCGGCTTGTGCAGATCTTCTTTCTTGAATCCCGACCCGCGCAGATACGAGCGCGCCGCCGCGCGGCTTGGCCCCTCGGTCAGCGGTATGCTCTGGCGTTTGCCTTCAATAGTCATTGTTTTCCTTGTAGCGGGGTTAGCGGTGTTAGCGGAGCTAGAAGTTAACTGCGGAGCTTTTACCTAACTCCGCTGACTCCGCTGACGCCGCGAACTCCGCTCTCACTTCGCCTTCAGCCAACTGGCCTCGTCGTGTTTCGTTTCATAAGAGTCCAGCGCCGCGGCGTGCCGCAGCGTCAATCCGATGTCGTCCAGCCCCTCGAGCAGGCAGAACTTGCGGAACGGATCGACTTCAAACGTTGCGCTGAATCCCCGCCCATCTGTAACCGTCTGCGTTTCGAGCGAGATGGTGAGCTGATAATTCGGAATGGTTTTCGCGTTGTTCATCAACTCGGCCACCTGCTCCTCGCCCAGTCGCACAAGCACAATGCCGTTCTTGCCCGCATTCGAGAAGAAGATGTCGGCAAACGTTGGCGCGATCACCACGCGGAATCCGTAGTCCGAGAGCGCCCAGGCCGCGTGCTCGCGGCTCGATCCGCAGGCGAAGTTCTTGCCTGCAATCAGAATCTGCGCGTTCTTGTAGCGAGGGTCGTTGAGCTCGAAAGCGGGGTCGGGATCGCCGGCCGCCGTACGCCGCCAGTCGAAGAAAAGAAAATCGCCGTAGCCGGTGCGCTCGATGCGCTTCAAAAACTGCTTGGGAATAATCTGGTCCGTATCGACGTTGACGCGGTCGAGCGGCGCGGCCAGCGCGGTGATTTGCTTGAAGGGCTGCATTATGCCTTCACCTCCTCGGCGGTGTGTTGGCTTGCTGGCTCATGAACGGGCCAGTCGCGAATATCTACAAAGTGGCCGGCAATCGCGGCTGCCGCGGCCATCTCCGGCGAGACCAGGTGCGTGCGCCCGCCGCGTCCCTGCCGGCCTTCAAAATTGCGGTTACTGGTCGAGGCGCAGCGCTCGCCCGGCGAAAGAATGTCGGGATTCATGCCCAGGCACATCGAGCAGCCCGGCTCGCGCCAGTCGAAGCCGGCCTCGCGGAAGACGCGGTCAAGGCCCTCCTGCTCAGCTTGCGCTTTTACCTGCTGCGAACCGGGAACCACCATCGCGCTCACCTTGGTCGAAACCTTGTAGCCGGACGCAATGCGGGCCGCGGCGCGCAGATCTTCAATGCGTGAGTTGGTACAAGAGCCGATGAACACGCGGTCGATGGCGATTGCATCGAGCGGCGTCTTCGGCTCAAGTCCCATGTACTCCAGCGCACGCTCCAGGCTCTTGCGTTCCTGCTCGCTGGGCGCGTCGGCCGGATCGGGCACCGCGGCCGTGATCGGCGCAACCATGCCGGGGTTTGTGCCCCAGCTCACGTAGGGCACAAGCGTGGCCGCGTCGATCGCCAGCTCGCGGTCGAACTTTGCGCCGGGATCGCTGGGCAGCTTGCTCCACTCTGCCACTGCTGCCTTCCAGGCTTCTCCTTTTGGACAAAATCGGCGGCCTTCCAGGTACGCAAACGTCGTCTCATCCGGAGCGATCATGCCCGCGCGCGCGCCCGCCTCGATGCTCATGTTGCAGATAGTCATGCGGCCTTCCATCGACAGCGCACGAATCGCCGAGCCTGCATACTCGACCACGCAGCCCGTTGCGCCGTCTGTACCGATTTTGCCGATGATCGCGAGAATAATGTCTTTGGCCGTCACGCCGCGCGGCAGCGCGCCCTCGACCGTGATGCGAAATGTTTTGGGCTTCGACTGCGGCAGGGTCTGCGTGGCCAGCACGTGCTCCACCTCGCTGGTGCCAATGCCGAAGGCCAGCGCCCCGAATGCGCCGTGCGTCGACGTGTGCGAATCGCCGCAGACAATGGTCATGCCTGGCTTGGTCAGCCCCAGCTCCGGCCCGATCACGTGTACAATTCCCTGCTCGCGCGAGTCCACGTCATAAAGCTCGACGCCGAACTCCGCGCAGTTCTTGCGCAGCGTTTCAATCTGCGTCGCCGCAATCTGGTCGACGATGTGCAGCCGGCCTTCAATCGTGGTGGGCACATTGTGATCGACGGTGGCGATCGAGCGATCCGGCCGGCGCACTTTGCGCCCCGCCAGCCGCAGCCCCTCGAATGCCTGCGGCGAGGTTACTTCGTGCAGCAGTTGCAGGTCGATGTAGAGCAATGTAGGCTCGCCCGCAGGCTCAACCACCACGTGCTGCTCCCAGACCTTCTCAAATAACGTTTTCGGCGTGCTACTCATCGATCATCCTTTTCTTTAAGCGTTTACGAGCGATGTCTTCACGGTCTCGCGCACCTTCGCGCCCATCTCTGTGGTTGAAAGCACGGTGAACCCCTGCGGATTCGCGCGCGCCAGATCCGGCGTGCGGAACCCTAATTCGAGCACCTTGCGCACCGCGCTCTCAATCGCCACGGCCTCGGCTTCGAGACCGCCCGAGTGGCGCAGAATCAGCGCGCCAGTCAGAATCGCGCCCAGCGGATTGGCGAGTCCTTTGCCGGCAATGTCCGGCGCCGATCCGTGTACGGGCTCATACAAATTCACCTTGCCGCCAATGGTGGCCGAGGGCAACATGCCCAGCGAACCGGTAATGACCGCGGCCTCGTCGGAAAGAATGTCGCCGAAAAGATTTTCCGTGACCACCACATCGTAGCTGCGTGGCTGGTTCATCAGGTGCATGGCCATCGCGTCCACGTATTGGTGCTCGACAGTCACATCGGGAAACTCCGCGGCCACTTCGTTCACCGTCGCGCGCCAAAGCTGCGAAACTTCGAGCACGTTCGCCTTGTCCACGCTCGTAACTTTTTTGCGCCGCTTGCGCGCCAGCTCGAAGGCCACGCGCGCCACGCGCACCACTTCGCCGCGCGTATAGCGCATCGTGTTCCAAGCTTCGCCGCTCTCGCGGTTCCACTCGCGCGGCTTGCCGAAGTAGAGGCCGCCCAGCAGTTCGCGCACAAAGAGAATGTCGGCGCCGTCCACGACTTCCGCGCGTAGCGGGCTGTTGACCGTAAGCTCCTTGAAGGCGAACGCCGGGCGCAGATTGGCGAACCCGCCCAGCGCCGCGCGAATTTGCAGGAGTCCAGCTTCGGGCCGCTTGTCCGGTGGCAGCGAATTGAATTCGTTCCCGCCTACCGCGCCCAGCAGAACCGCATCGGATCTCAGCGCCGCTTCCAGCGTGTCCGCAGGCAGGGGCGTACCGTCGTTGACAATCGCCACGCCGCCGATGCGCTTTGCTTCGAATTGAAACGAGTGGCCGCCAAGCTCCGCAACTTCTTTCAGGACTGCGACAGCTTCGTTGGTAACTTCGGGGCCGATGCCGTCGCCGGCCGCGACTAAAATCTTCAGCTTCATGCCTACTCTCATCAGTTTCGGCTTTTGGGTCTCGCTAACTCGGCTCAATCCAGCTCCGCCACCGTCACATGCCGGTTCTCGCGGATGCTCTCCGGCAAAATACCGATCAAATCCTGGTCGTAGATGTTCTTTTTGCGGTCGGCGAGAGCCACAAAACGGTAATAAACGTGCTGCAACTCGTCGCGCGTAAGGGCAAAGCCCAGTTGCTCCAAGCGGTGCCGCAGCGCCGCGCGGCCGGAGTGCTTTCCGAGCACCAGATGCGTCTTCGCCACGCCCACCAACTGCGGCGTCATGATCTCGTAGCAGAGCGGGTTGGCCAACATTCCGTGCTGGTGAATGCCGGACTCGTGCGCAAATGCGTTATCGCCCACGACGGCCTTGTTGGGCGAAGGCTTGAAGGTGATGAGCTGCCCCAGAACCTGGCTGGCCGGATAAAGCTGGTCGAGCTTCAGCGACATTTCCGTGCCGTAGCGATCCGCGCGCACGTAGAGCGCCGCGGCAATCTCTTCCAGCGCTGCGTTGCCGGCACGCTCGCCGATGCCGTTGATGGTGCACTCCACCTGCCGCGCGCCCGCTTCGATCGCGGCCAGCGAGTTGGCGACTGCGAGACCGAGGTCGTCGTGGCAGTGCGACGAGAGCACCACACCGTGAGCCTCAATCGCCGGCACTCGCTCGCGCACCTCGCGGAACATCTTGCCGTACTCCTCGGGAGTCGAGTAGCCCACTGTATCGGGCATGTTGATAGTCGTCGCGCCCGCTTCGACGGCCACGCGCACTATCTCGACCAGAAAATCGCGGTCGGAACGCGTCGCGTCCTCGGGTGAAAACTCAACGTCGTCGCAATGCGTTCGCGCCAGGCGCACCGATTCACCCGCCAGGTCGAGCGCCTCCGAGCGGCCGATCTTGAGCTTGTACTCGAGATGCAGGTCGCTCGACGCCAGAAACACGTGGATGCGCGCGCGGTCGGCAAACTGCAAGGCGCGCGCTGCCATCTCGATGTCCTCGGTCTTGGCCCGCGCCAGGGACGCGATGCGCGGCTTGCGAATGGCCTGGGTGATGGTTGAAATGGCGGCGAAGTCGCCTTCGGAAGCCATGGCGAAGCCGGCCTCGATAATATCCACGCCCAGATCCTCAAGCGCATGGGCCATGGTCAGTTTTTCCTGGGTGGTCATGCTGCAGCCCGGCGACTGCTCACCGTCGCGCAGCGTGGTGTCGAAAAATGCAACGTGATTTGAAGTCATGGGTTCGCCTGCCAAGGGGAAGCCTCTTACCAACTTCTCTTATTTTCGCGCACCGGCTCGCTATAACGCAAAGTTATTATTCTTGGGCAACCGATTAGTATTTCTTATACAGTGGTCAGTGGTCAGTGAACAGTGGTCAGTCTAAACGCCGGGAGGCGTTATTGATCGTGAGGCCCGTCGAACTTGCCTTCAATACCTTTACAAATGCCGGCTTTGGCGGTAAAAACTGTCCACTGTTCACTGACCACCGTTCACTGCAGTCCGGAGGAATGCCATGGAATTGAGTCAGCTCGAAACTTTCCTCGCCGTCGCCGAAGAGCGCAGCTTCTCCCGCGCCGCCGTCCGCTTGCATCGCACCCAGCCGGCAGTGAGCCAGGTAATCCGCAAGCTGGAGGGGCAAGTGGGTGAAACCCTCTTTGACCGCGCCGCCCGCGACGGCTCGCTGACCGCGGCCGGAGCCCTGCTGCGCGACTACGCGCTGCGGCTGCTGGCTCTGCGCCGCGAAGCCTCGAGCGCGCTCGGTGAGTTGAAGAGCCTGGAGCGCGGCAGCCTGCAACTGGCTGCCAACGAGTACACCTGCATGTACCTGCTGCCGGCCATCGACGCTTTCCGCCGTGAGTTTCCTCACATCGGCGTGGCCGTCAACCGCATGTTGGCCTCGCGCATCCCCGACGAACTGGCGCTGCGCACCTTTGAGCTGGGCGTGATCTCCTTCCGGCCCGACCCGGCGATGTTTCGCACCATCGCCGTGTATGGAGACAGCCTGGCCTTCATCGTCGGCCCGCATCATCCCCTGGCGCGCAAGGAGCGGGTTTCGATCGCTGACCTCGGCAAGGAGGTTTTTATCGCGCACAACGTGGCCTCGCCTCTGCGGCGCAAGGTGATCGAGGCGTTCCAGCGCCACCGCACGCCGCTGAATATGGGCATCGAGCTGCCCACTATCGAGGCCATCAAGCGCTTTGTCGCGATGGGCGGCGGCGTGGCGCTTGTGCCTCACCTCACGGTGGCGCGCGAGCTCGAAGCCGGGGACCTGGTGCAGGTGCCGGTCGACGAACTGGATGTGCGGCGCGTTCTGCGGCTGGTGCACCGGCGCCAGGCGACGCTCTCTTACGCGGCAAGAGCGTTTCTGCGCACGCTGCGCACGCTGGCCAAGAAGCAGGGCCCACCGTTTTATTACCATGTGGAACGGGCAGGGTAAAAAAAGGGACTAGGGACATAGGGACTAGGGACTAGCGACGGAGTTGGCGAACTCGATTGATTGGCCAGCGTCGGCTTAGCCATTGGACACTCCATGCAATCATCGTTGCGGACACCCTTCGTTGGCCTGCTGTTCCGTGGTCCCTATTTCCCTGGTCCCTATGTCCCTAGTCCCTAGTCCCTCCCTCCCCTCGCGGGTGCCGATTCGCGCGCGGGTGCGTCTATAGGCTCAGAAGGTTCCACGCCAGCGCCGACGGACTCGACCCGCTTCGGCCAGTTACAATGCTGAGAGCGGGGCACGGGGCGAAACGGTGCGCCGGACCCGACCGCTGAAAATTGACATGCCCGTTGCCGGCCGCAAGGTTGCGCAGTGGTGAGGTTCAGGAGCGAATGAAGAAGATCGTCCTATTTGCATTTGTGCTGGCCGTCAGTGCGGCCGTTTGTCACGCCCAGGAGAGCCGCCAGGACATCAGCCTGAGCGGAACGGGCCTGGTTGAGCCGTTCATGGCCTCGTCCACCGACGTTCAGGTGAGCGCGAACCGCGCCTTCGGCGGCATGGTGAGCTACCGGTTCATGATCACGCCGACGAGCGCCCTCGAAGTTAATTACGGCCTCACCTACCAGAACACGATCCATTTCGTAATCAGCAACACCAATCACTACGACGTGCTCACCCGCACGCAAGAGATGTCGGGCGCTTACGTTCGCTCCTTCGTCTTCAAGAACTTCAATCCCTTTCTGGAGGCCGGTCCGGCGGCATTCATCTTCCTGCCCATCCGCAACTCGGGAACCACATCGCTCGACGTGAAGCAGCAGACCGAGGTTGGGGCCATCTGGGGCGGCGGCATCGCCTACGAAGTCAGCCCGAGCTGGGACATTCGCGCCGAATTTCGCGGCGACGTAACCAAGGTGCCCGACTTCGACGATTCCCAACTCTCCGCCAACCGCTGGTACAAGATCAGCATCTACGAGCCGGTGATCGGCGTGGCGTACCACTTCTAGGTCTCTGACCATTCGAACTTGTACCACCGGGGGTGCCCGAGGTCCCCGATTTTGGGACCTGGGATTGGCGATCGAAAGGTTCAGAACCATCCTGTCAGAGACCTAGGTCTCTGACAGCTTGATTTTGTACCAAATTGGGTGCCGGGGAACCACGAAACTGAAGGTACGAATTCATGTTGTCAGAGACCTAGGTTTCAGGTTTCAGGTTTTAGCTATCTACCTTCAGCCGGGCTCGCCCGATGTAGACAGTCGTGCGTCCGCGTGCTTTGCACGAGCTGCTAAAAGCTGCCGGGCTGCTGAAAGAAAAATGGGAAGATCGCTCGAATTATCCCGAAAAGCATGCCTCAGGGGCTAAGCAGGCTGCGGAAAAACTCGTGGCTTTGAAAGGGCACGACTTCAGTCGTGCCATAAGTGCCACAAAATCAATGCGGCTTTAGCCGCTGAGGGATGTTTTCGGGATCTTGCCTCAAAATCTTCAGTTTTTACGCAACCTCTAAAACCCATCCTTTATTTTGTTGCATTTGCAGCGCCCTTCGACTTCGCTCAGAGTTTGTGACTTTTTTGATTTTTCGCGGATTTTTGGTCCGCAAGCCCCTTCCTTGCAACACCGATCTTCCGCAAGTCGAATAAAGTCACAAACTCTCAGGGCAGGCTAAAAGTCATGTCCTGACACAAAACCACGCGCGAACCGAGTTTTTCCGCAGCCTCTTTAGCCCCTGAACCAGGGTTTTTCAGAAGTCTCGACTTTCGCCACCGGCCGTCAGCCCTCGCTCAAACGTCCCGCCGTGTTTGGCCGCTTGAACTGTTTGCTCAAAGTGAGGGCTTGGCGCTGGTAATTCGATCCGATGCCGACGCCGTATATCTTGTCCGGCCGCGAAAGCAAGTGCGTATAAAGCAGGCGGCAAACAATCTGTCCGTCCTCGATCAGAAAAGGAACCTCGTGCGCCCTCACTTCAAGCACCGCTCTGGTGCCGCGAATGTCGCCCGCTCCGTACCCGAATCCCGGATCGAAGAACCCGGCATAATGAATACGAAACTCGCCCATGGACGGGTCGAAGGCCACCATCTCCGCCGCGTAATCGACGGGGACGCGCACTCTCTCTTTCGACGCCAGAATATAGAAGTCGCCGGGGTCCAAAATAATGGCCTTTTTCTTGGGTTGGCGAACCGTTTCCCAGAATTCTTCGACGGGATAATAATCCAACTTACTCAGATCGACCGCGAGAGAGTTCTTCCTGGCTTTATAGGCCACCGTATCGGAGTTCGTGTCTCCTTGCAGGCTCAAGGACATCCGGACGCCCTCATCGATTAGTACCCTTGCAGGGCTATCGTCATCCAGGTAGACGAGAGTCTCCTTCTTATGCAAATCTGTCGTCTTGTTGTCAGACGGAGAAGGGTTGCCGCGAATAAAGCGTAACTGGTTGAGCCTAGTTCCCTGAGTAACATAAATCGTAAACGTGCGGGATACAATTTCAGCGTAGAGTGGGCCCTTGTATTCGGCTCGGACTTGCTCAAACTCGGCGCCGTAGTCTGTGATTAGACGGGTGAAGATGTCCAGCCTGCCTGTCGTGCTCTTGGGATTGGCACTTGCCGAAATGTTCTTCGGAAGATTGAGTCGCTCAAGTAAAGGGACGATATAGACGCACCCTCGCTCGAGCACAGCAGGCTTCTGGAGGTCAATCTCAGCCATTTGAAGCGCCTTGATTCGCTTTTCCACCTTTGAGAATTTCCCAGGCAGGAAACTGGCCTGGACGCGGTACGCCACCGGACCCAGCCGCAGATCCATGCTGGCCGGCTGAATCTGGCCGTCTTCAATCGCGGAATCCGCCTCGATGCATCCTCTATCGATGAGCTCCCTGATGTTTTGAGCCGGCAGAATGCCGGATTTTGAAGCAGAGGGTTCCTGCGCGCCGTCGATCTCGGGCGCATCGTCGGGAAACAGTCCTGCCCCGGACTTTGCAATGTGCAGAGTGGCCATTCTTTCTCACGACTCCCGATGGCGCCTGAAGAACGCGGCGGCGTTCAAAGCTACAGTGTTGTTCAACTGGTTTTGGGTGGATGTTCGGGTTGCTGCCTCTCGATTTTCGTCATGCGGTAATCCAGGTTGAGCAGCTTTTCGATGTAATCGAACTTTCCCATCAGGATTTCTTGCCGCAGGGCGGCGCGCTGTTCAACTTCGGCAAATCGCTCGTCCATGCGCTTTTCCATTCCGGACAGGCGCCTATCGACGGCCTCGAAGCGCGCATCGACGGCCTCGAATCTGGTGTTCATCCGGGATTCGACGGATTCGAACTTGGCCTCCACCACTTCGAATCGGGCAGCTAAGGCCCTGAGTTCCGGAGCAAGGAAGTCCTGGAGTACCGGCTGAACATCTTCAACCACGCTCATGTACTTCATCCTTGCCGAGTTGCTCGGCCCTGTCAACAGGAGAATCAATGTGGCTGCCAAGGGCAGGTTCGATGCCCAGGCCCGAAACGGAACACACACCCGGCGAGCGCTTCCCTCATTAACTGCGAATGGCTTCACGCCGGTATCGCGTTCATCCGGACGCCATGCATCGATTTCATTTTGATGAATTTTCCGGTAGTCTCACGGAATACGCCCGCGAATTCGGCGGGATGCCGGCCAAGGAACCGCAAGCCGCCCGAATGACCGAAACCGAAACCCATCTGCTTTCCATCGGCTACCCAGCCGAGTTCGTGCCCGGCGCACAGGCCGCCGTCGCCACTTGCCTGCGCATCGATCCGGCGGAGAAAGTCACGCTCATCACCGACCGCGCCACCGAGCCCATCGCCGCCGCGCTGGCCGTCCAATTGGCCGAGCGCGGCTGCCCCTGGAACGCTTTTGTGCTCGAAGATCTCGCCCCCCGGCCGCTCGCCGAGACGCCCGCCGCCGTGCTCTCCGACATGGAGACCTCCGCGGTTTCCATCTTCGCCGTGCAGGCGCAGCCGAACGAACTGCGCTCGCGCATGACGATGACCGATGTGGTTAATCGCCGCCGCATGCGCCACGCCCACATGGTCAACATCAGCCCCGAGATCATGTGTCAGGGCATGCGCGCCGACTACGACCGCGTGGACCGGCTCAGCCAGAAGGTGCTCGATCGCGTGCGCAAAGCCCGCCGCATCCGCGCCACCACGGCCGCCGGAACCAGCATCGTCGCCGACATGAACCCCGGCTACAACTGGCTCAAAACTTCGGGCATCATCTCGCCGGAAAAGTGGGGCAACCTGCCTGGCGGCGAGTGCTTCACCGCGCCCGGCGAAGTCAACGGAACCTTCGTGGTAGACGGTGTTGTCGGCGACTGGCTCTGCGCGCGCTACGGCCTCCTCGCCGCCACGCCGCTCACCATCCACATCGCCGCAAACCGCATCGCAAGCTGCTCTAGCGCCAACAAGCAGCTCGAAACCGATTTCTGGGCCTACACCCATACCGATGAACACTCCGACCGCGTGGGCGAGTTCGCCATCGGCACCAACCTCGGCGTCGAGCGCGTCATCGGCAACATTCTTCAGGACGAGAAATTCCCCGGCATCCACATCGCCTTCGGCAATCCTTACGGCGAACACACAGGCGCGCCGTGGTTTTCGGGCACCCACATCGACGTAGTCGGGCTCGGCTTCAACATCTGGCTCGAATCCGAGGCCGAGCAGGAGCAGATCATGCGCGACGGCCGGTTCCTCATCGCGGTATAGTGTCGTGTCGGATAGTACCGTGTCTTCGTGATTTCCTGCTGCCGATCCCGAAGCCGGAAAAACAGACTCCATCGGCCGCCTCCCGCATCTATGCTGGTGTCATGGCCACAACAACGTCACCCGCTCTTCGCACCCTCGGAAACTCCGACCTCTCGCTAACCCCCATCGGCTTCGGGGCCTGGGCCATCGGCGGCGGCGATTGGCGGTTCGCCTGGGGACCGCAGGACGACAACGATTCCGTCGCCGCCATTCATCGCGTCCTTGACCTCGGCATCAACTGGATCGACACCGCGGCCGTTTATGGCCTCGGCCACTCGGAAGAAGTGGTGGGAAAGGCGTTGAAATCCGCAAGCCGGAAGCCCTACGTCTTCACCAAATGCTCGCTGCGCTGGCATCCCGACCGTTCCATCTACAACTCGCTTCGAGCGGCCTCGGTGGCCGAGGAGGCGGAAGCTTCGCTGCGCCGTTTGGGCGTCGAGACCATCGACCTCTACCAGATCCACTGGCCAAACCCCGAAGCCGAGATCGAGGAAGGCTGGGAGGCGATTGCGCGGCTGCGCGAGCAGGGCAAAATCCGCTGGGCCGGCGTTTCCAATTTCTCCGTCGAGCAGATGAAGCGCCTCAAAAAAATCGCGCCCATCGTCAGCCTGCAGCCTCCTTACTCAATGCTGCGCCGGGCCATCGAAGAAGAGATTCTTCCCTTTACCCAGGCCAACGGCATTGGCGTCATCAACTATTCACCGATGCTCTCCGGCCTTCTCACCGGCAAAATGACGGCCGCACGCGTCTCGGCCCTCCCCGAAGACGACTGGCGCCGCAAGGCCGTCGAGTTCAACGAGCCGCGGTTGAGCCGCAATCTGGCGCTGGTCGAGGGGCTGCGCGAAATCGGCGGCGCCCACGGCGTCGTTCCGGGGGTGGTAGCCGTCGCCTGGACCCTTCACCATCCCGGCATCACGGCAGCGATTGTGGGCGGACGCAACGCCAGGCAGGTGGACGAAACGGCGCGAGCTCTCGATTTCAGGCTCAGCGGCGAAGAATTCTCCCGCATCGGCGAGCTTCTCGCCGCCAACGCCGCCAACGCCAAATGACCGGGTGTCCGCCCGCAAGCAGCAGAGCGGAACATTCAGCCTCAAAGCAAAAGCCCCGGCCATGGCCGGGGCTTTCGATCTTGACGTCAACGCAGTTCTTACATTGCCGCCACAAAGTCGGGCACAATCATGGCTGCACTTTCCTGCAGCAGTTGCGTCATCCGCGCCGCCATCCCTGTGTATATCGAAGCCGCGCGATAGGCATTCACGCGGACGCCCTCGCCGGCCTGTGCAAAGGCATATTGCGCCAGGGCGGCCAGAACGCAAACGCGAATCTGCATGGCGTCGCTGTGCAGCGTCTCCACCAGCAGTCTGTCCACGTCGCCGCAGTTGCGGGCTGCGTAATCGGCCATCTCAAGCATGACCTGCGCATTCTGGTACATCGCCCACAGGCCCTTGGGGCCTTCCATGCGCTGCCAGGCATCCTCCGCGGTTGCGTTCAATCCCTCTTTCCAAAGGAACTGCTCGCACAACTCGCGGGCGCTCCAGTCCGGGCGAAGCCGGGCCAGAAGCGAGTCCCAGGACTGCTCGCTCCGCCGGCGCACCCTTGCCCGCCAATAGAGAAAGTAGGCCGCGACAGCCACAACCGCGGTAATTTGAATCAAAGCCAGAATCATCGGTGACCCTCAGTTCCACTCTCCGTAACCTAAAAGCAAGTCACAACAATCCCCTTAGATTTTGCAGCACCTAATTACGTATAGCAGAAAATCTGGAAATTGTAGAGTAAAAAATCACCACAAGTACCCCCTTTGCGGGATCGGAAAGTAATCAAAAGGACAGTGTACGTAAGTAATGTGTGGGCGAAACCTAATCTGAACCCGTCTCAAATCCCGTCTTCACCTTGCCAATTCTATGCACAGCCGGGTCGTCCAACCGGAATTGGTCACATTTTCCGCTTTCCTTCTTTGGCCGCGGAGGAATCCTCTAAGGCCACGCGCGTTGTTCGCGCGGCTCCGGCCACGGCCAGCAGCATATTCTGCATTTGCGGCGTGAACGCCCGCCGTTCTGCCTCTTTATGCGAGAAGCTCACGATCCAATAAAGCATCGAGCACAGATAACCGGCTATCGCAATCTCATTCAAATGCCCATACTGCACCAAGGTTGACTGGTGCGTGTGCAGGAAGGCTACGGCCAGGCCGACCAGCGAATAGAACCCAAGGCCGTTGGCAATCTGCAACTCGCGATCGCGCCATCCGAGCGAGAGTAATTGGCTGAATCCGGCCAACGCCGCGAAGACAAGAACGCTGAGGATCGAAAGGGTCTGCTGCAGGCGCATCAGTGCGGCCATCTCCCTGGAAAGATGGCTGGCCCCAGGATAGGCTGCAAATGGCCAGATCGCGCCGCCGATGCCGATAATCGCGAGGGTGACGATAAATAGCGCGCCGCGGGGCAGGGAACTCCGAACCGGGCGCAGAATCGACCAAGCCAACTCGACATAGACGCCGAACAGCAGCGTCGAATCTACGATAATGTAGGTCAGATAGGCAGTAACATAGAAGAGAGAAGTTGATGGGTGACCGCGAAGAATCAAGTATGCTGCGGCGCTTCCAAACAGAGTCCAGATGCTATACGCAAAGAACAACGGAAAGGCGCGCCAGACACGCTTATAGAAAAGCAGCACGATCACTGCCGCTTCCGCAACGCTCGCCGACAGCCAGAGTAACTTTTCTAAACTCAACGCCTGATCCCACCCAAAAACTAGACCAAATGTCTAGAGCTTAGCATCGAACTCCGGGAGCGCACGCCAACAAAATAGTCATACCGTCGTATTCATACCGTTGTGGGTGCCCAGCCGAGAACTGGCGTGCCAGGGAACGGGTTGATCGGAGCGTCGGCAGCGATGGTCGGCGTTCCGGGGAACGGCATGATCGGAGCGTCGGCAGCGATGGTCGGCGTACCGGGGAATGGCATGATCGGCGCGGCGTCAGCGACGGTCGGCGTACCAGGGAACGGCATGATCGGGGCGTCGGCAGCGATGGACTGCGGCCCAGGGACCGAATTGAGGGGGATGGCGGCGGCGATGGACTGCGGCCCAGGGAATGGGGCGATCGGGGTATCGGCAGCGACGGCGTGGCTGGTCACCTGCGCGGAAGCGGAAAAGGAGTTGGAGGCGAAGACCGGCGCTACGGCGAGCGAGGTCAGGGCGGCGAAAAACACAACATTCCGAGCGACAATCGATCTTGCGGACATGAGAGTAATCTCCTTTTTGAGTTTGGAAACTTTGCAAGCTCAGAGTAGTCCAAATTGGTCAGTTAAACTACCACAAAAGTAATATTTGGTAAAGTTTTAAGAAAATCTGACGACCGGGGGATATCTTCGCCTTTAATTCGCCAATTTAATGAGATTCTGCCGATGCCGGGTCGCCTGCAGAGCTGAAATCCAGTCCCCGCAAGGCCGCAGCCGCAATCAAGAGGCGGGCTCCAAGCGGGAAGAACTCGACTCTCTTTTGGCCGGAACCCATAGTCTCCGTTTCGCCTATCCTTATCGCTGGAGAGTGAATTGCCAGGGGGGAGAGCATTGATTCCGGAGCTGCGCAACGCCTTCAACCAGTCGTATTCCCCGGCCAGGTACGCGGCCCTTCTAGACTCGCTTGAGCAGCGATGCGGCGCACGAGTGGAATTCCGCAATGCGGAGACGCCCATCTTCCTGCCGCTTGCCTTGCTTGAGCAGATGGCGCAGGCCGGAGCGGAACTCACGGCCAGCCTGCTCGCCAATACGGCTTATCTTGCCGCCGCCCGCCAGGCCATTCCCGCCGGCTATTGCGCCGCGGGCGCCAGTCCCCACCCCAATTTTCTGACCGCCGACTTTGCCCTCATTCGCAACCCTGAAGGACAACTCGAGCCCAGGCTTGTCGAGATTCAAGGTTTTCCCTCGGTCTACGGCTACCAGGCGGCCCTTTGCGCGGCCTGGCGCGACACTTACCCGCTCAACGCGGGACTGAAAACCTTCCTCGGCGGGCTGGACGAAGAAGCCTATTGGAAATTGCTGGCCGAGACAGTGCTGCGGGGACACGATCCGGAGCGGGTGGTTCTTACCGAGCTGGACCCGCGCAACCAGAAGACCTGGCCAGATTTTGCCGTGACCGCGCGCCGACTGGGCATCGCCGTCGTGGATATTCGCGCTCTTGTGGCCGTTGGCGACAAGCTCCATTACCGTAGCGAGGCGCGCGACCGGAACCGCGGCGGGCCAAACCGCCTGGTTCCCATCGATCGCATTTACAACCGCGCCATCGCCGATGAGTTGGCCGCGCAAAGCATCCAGCTTCCTTTCGACCTCACCCGGCCCTGGGATGTGGAATGGGCGGGCCATCCCAACTGGTACTTTCTCATCAGCAAGTTCTCCATCCCCTGGCTTGAGCAGCCGGTGGTGCCGCCGGCGGCCTTTGTCGGCGATTTTCTCCGTGGGCCGGGCCGGGCGCGGCTGGCCAGCGCCGGGGTTCGGCTGCCGCCCCATTCAGGTCCGGGAACCATTTACAGCCAACTCCTGCTCAAGCCGCTGTTCTCCTTCGCCGGAAAAGGAATCCGCTTCGATCCTGCGCAGGAAGAGCTCGAGGCCATTTCACCCCAACTGCGCGGAGAGTTTCTTCTCCAACAGCGCATGCACTTCGAGCCCACCATCGAGACCCCATTCGGGCTGACCCAGGCCGAGATTCGCATTCTCTATCTCTGGCCCGACGCCGGCAGCCTGACGCCCGTCCTGCCGCTGGTGCGGCTGGGGCGGGGAAAGATGATGGGAGTGGATCACAATCGGGACCAGCAGTGGGTCGGAGCCACGGCCGCGTTCTATCCCGCGTAGTAGGCTCTGAGAAGCCCGAAACAGCCGCAGCGCTTTTTTGCGAATGCCGCACGCCCCGGTCGGAATCTCTCCGATTTCCGCCAGGAATGCGCTTCGGGAACAGCTACAGAAGGCAGTCTCCGCATTTCCCCCGCATTTCCCGAGCATTGCCGGCTGACCGAAGCTGCTCCGTTCGCGCCAGGCCGCAGCGTAAGTAAGGCGCCCCTGATTACTTTTCTGGAAACTTTAGTGCCGTAGGTTAATTTGGCAATTTTCGTTAGAGTTGCGCATAGACACCTGAATGGTGCGGAGATCAGCCATGCAAAGTCTGGGAAGCCGACCGTCCCCTCATGCTGCGGTTCCGGAGCAGCCTCGCGCGCGGCAAGAGGTGCGCTGCGCTGTTCGTTTTCCCCTTGTCCTTCCGGTCGTCATCGAGGCCGGCGGCGGCGAGGTAACCGCCCGCACCTGCGACGTATCCGCCAGCGGCGTGGCGTTCGAATTGGAGACCCCTCTGCAGGTGGGAGTGGAGTTGCGGTTTTCGCTGCGCATGCCAAGTGCCATTCTTGGCACCCCCCACGATGTTCTGGTTCATTGTCTGGGACGTGTGGTACGCTGCTCCTTATGCCAAACTCATTACCAGGCAGCCGCGACAATCGACGAATACCGCTTCGCGGAGCAGTAGAATCTTTTGGGGGCTGGCAATAACCCGCGATGGATATTTTGGACGACACATCGGACGGCGAGGGGCTTGAACCATCCGTCAAGCCGGGAACGATCCGCATCATCCTTGCGGACTCGCAGGCGATTTATCGCGTCGGCATTCGCAAGGTCTTCGCTCTGGAAGACGATCTGCGCGTAGTGGCGCAGGCGGATTCCATCGAAAACCTGCGCCTGGCAGCGGAGCGCTACCCGTCCGACATCGTGCTCCTCGAAGGGGCGATGCTGGCGGGAACGGCCAACGCCATCCCCGAGTTGTTGCGCCTGGCTCCGGATGTCAAGCTGATTGTGCAGGCGGTCGCCTCCGACGAAAACCAGACCGTGGAACTCTATCGCCGCGGCGTCCGCGGCATCATCTCCCGGTCCATTTCTCCCGATCTGCTGGTGCGCTGCGTGCGCCGCATCGCCGCCGGCGAAACCTGGATCGACAACCAGAGCGTGAACTGGGTGATCGAAGCCTACCGCGCCCAGGCGGCCGCCCTGGTCAGCCCGCGCAACCAGCCGCGCCTCTCCCCCAAGGAGATGTCGATCATCACCTGCATCACCCAGGGCAAGCGCAACAAGGAAATCGCCTTCCAGTTGGGGACCACCGAGCAGGTGATCAAGAACTACCTGCGCAAGATTTACGATAAGCTCGGGGTCAGCGACCGGCTCGAGCTGGCGCTCTATTGCCTGCACAACAAGGTGATCCAGGCCGACGCCGACGAAGTTCAGGTGGCCCAAAGAGTGGTTGGGGCATAGAGCCGGACCGCATCCGGGAGTTGCGTGCCGCAACACCGGTGACAAAGTTCCCAGGTCGATATCCATTACAACGGAAAGAGCGCCGGGGCGTCTTGCCACGGATTGAAGATTGCTGCGCCGCTATGGGCAACGTGGACGACATTCCGGGTTGCGAGGTAGAGACCGTGCTCCAACGCGGTCGCAGCCAGGAATGTGTCGACGACTGAAGGGAAGTGGCCGGTGAGCCTCTTCGCCTGCCCGCTGATGGCTCCCCATCGAATGGCAATCTCGTCGGATACAGGCAGAATTCGCATCGAGAAGCGGCCTTCGAGCGCCTGAACCGCCTTTCGCAGCAGCGGGCGTCGCCCGTCTCCCGGAGGCAGGTTCTAAATTCCTTTCTGGTATTCGGCAATGGTGAGGATGCTTAGAAACAAAGAATTTTCAGGCTGGGATCGAATCCGCTTCACGACATTTGGTTCCGGTTTTGCGCTGCCTGCTTCGGCAATGACGTTCGTATCGAGCAGCCAGCCATTCACAGGTCGATTTCCCTTCCCGTATCCGGCTCCCGCTCGACGTCGACAGCGGACAGACCGAGGCCTTGCAGAAATCGGACCAGGGGAAGATGGTCTTTCGGCTTGGGCAGAAGCTGCTTGTATTCCTCCGGTGCGATAATCACAGCCGCTTCCCGGCCGCGGACGGTGACGAGTTGAGGTCCCGCGGTTCCAGCCCGGCGCACAACTTCGCTTAATCGCGCTTTAGCGTCTTCGAGCTTCCACCGCCCCATACGCTCAACGGTGGCGCCAGAGGCAGAACGCGAAGTCTTCCTGGAACGATTTGCGCGGGCCGGAGACGCAGGCATATAGCTCCCATCTGGGACCTGACTATCTGACTAGGTTTTACACCGGTCGGAGTTGAATGCCGCGCGAAATCGGCCGCCTGGGCTGCGGAGATGCGCAAGTCAGCGGGCCACGGTTTGCAGTTCATCTTCATTGCCGGGCGTTCCGGCCTCTTTGCATCGCTGGCGCGCAAGTTCCAATAGCCGGATCAGCGCGGCGAGTTCTTCGGCGGTCATGTGCCCGAGCAAATCGGCGGTAGCCTGGTTAACCACAGGGTCCAGTTCCGCCAGCAGTTGCAGTCCCGCTTCCGAAATATGCGTCCACAGCACGCGCCGGTCGCGCCGGTCGTGGCGCTGGCGGATCAGCTTGAGAGCCTTGAGCCGGGCAAGAAGCCGGGTGACGTCAGGCTCGGCCGTGATCATGCGGTTGCCGATGGCCGAGCACGTGAGTCCATCGGGGTGCGCGCCGCGCAGGATGCGCAAGACGTTGTATTGAGTCGAAGTCACGCCCCAGCCGCGGATCCGGCGCTGCGCTTCGCGCCCCAGAAAATCGGAAGTGCGCATCAGGTTCAGCAGCGCCTCCTCTTCCAGACTTGAAAAGGGGCGCTGCTGCTCGATTTCGACCTTCAGGCTGGCCATCGTTCCATTCCCCAGGCGATTTCATCGCATCCCAGGTCTCCCAGGAACCACTTCGTTGTTCCTTGGAAAAACCCACCGGCCAACGCCGGTTCCTTGCTCAAAAGCGAAATCTGGGCGTCCGCTAACTTCAAGTGCGAACAGTCAACGCCCCCGGCTCACTCTTTCACGATCTTCAAATCGATCTGAAGCTGCACTTCGTCGCCGACAATGGCCGCGGGATAGTTGCTTCCGATGCCGAACTGAGTGCGGTCGATGGTAGCGGTGGCAAAAAACGCCGAGTGCGGCTTGTTGTCGGGGCCCTCGACGGGCGCGGTCGGCCCCTGCGCATCCAGAACCACCGGCCGCGTAATGCCGTGCAGCGTAAGATTTCCCCTGATCCAGAGGCCGTGGCCGTTCTTGGAAACGCTGGAGCTGATAAACGTCGCCGTGGGGAAATGGCCGCTATCGAAGAAATCGGCGCTCTCGATCTCGTCGTCGCGGCTGGATTCGCCGGTGCTCTCGGTGTTGACGCCCACCGTAGCCACCACCGAGGATTTGCCCGCGTCGCCCGCGTCGTAGACGATGGTCGCGTCCACGTTGCCGAAGCTTCCGCGAACATCGGTGACGCCGAGATGGCGAACAGTGAAGCTGACTACGCTTCGCTCTGGCTCGGACTTCCACGTGGACGTCTGGGCTAAAGCCGCTGGCGCCGTCAGGGCGACAATGCAAACCGCAACTGCCAATCGCTTCATTCAATATTCCTTTGTGTTTAATGGCCTCGGAGGCCTGGAGTTTAGACGGCGCCTCACGCGGAACGCGCAGAGAACCATCGCGCGCCGTGCAGAAGTTCTGTCTTAAGCATGGCGCACGCGCGGTACTTGTTGCAACAGGCTTTGACCGGGCAACCGCACGGACGAATTTCGCCGATCTTGTTGCTTACCTCTTTTCCCAAACGCGATGGCCGATCGCGGTCTTCCCGGAGGGAAGGCATGAAAATAGCCCAGGGTGCAGCGCAGCGGAACCCTGGGACGGCAATTCAACCATAATCTCGCGCCCTGGAGGGGCGCGACGAAACGATCCATCGCCACTCATCCATGTTCGTGCGATTGCAACAGGCTTTGCCCCGCGGCGCCGAACATCCGCGGCGTCTCTGTTATGCTCCGGCCTATGTCCTTCATCCAGCAGTTCAGGCGGCTGACGCGTGCCCAGCGCAATGCATTTCTCGCCGCCTTTCTGGGATGGACGCTCGACAGCCTGGATTTTTTTCTGCTGATTTTTTGCGTCAAGGCCATGGCCGGAGAGTTTCGCGTCGAGCCCTCCGCCATCATGGGCGCGGTGTTCCTCACCCAGGCCTTCCGCCCGGTGGGGGCGCTGGTTTTCGGCATTTTGGCGGACCGCTACGGGCGCCGGCCGGTGCTGATCGCCAACATTCTGAGTTACTCGGTCATCGAGCTGGCATGCGCCTTTGCGCCGTCCTTGAACGTGCTTTTAGCGCTGCGAGCGCTGTTCGGATTCGCCATGGGCGGCGAATGGGGTGTCGGCGCGGCGCTGGCCTTCGAGTCGCTGCCCAGGGAGGGCCGCGGCGCCTTCTCCGGCATCCTGCAGGAAGGCTACGCGGTGGGCTCGATCCTCGCTTCGGTGGCCTTCGGGCTGCTCTATGTACACATCGGCTGGCGTGGGTTGTTCGTGCTCGGCGCCGTGCCCGCGGTGCTGGCCTTCTATGTGCAGCTCGGCGTGCCCGAGTCGCCCGTATGGCTCGCGGGCGCGAAGAAACGCAAGGCGCGGGAGCGATTCAGACCGGCTTTCGCTCTCCCCCCGCATCTGATGGAATTTTTGCCCACATTCATCTTTCTGATTCTGCTCATGACGGCCTTTATGAGCTTTTCCCACGGCACCCAGGATCTTTACCCGACGTTTCTTGAAGTACACGCCGGGCTTGGGCCGGAGACGGTGGGGCTGATTGGGCTGCTCTACGGCCTGGGCGCGATCGCCGGCGGATTCGTGTTTGGCGCGCTCTCGGAGCGCTGGGGACGCAAACGCGCCATTGTTGTCTCGGCGCTGCTGACCATTCCGGTGATTCCGCTCTACGCTTACGGCCGCACCGCGGCTGCGCTGTGCATAGGCGCGGTGCTGATGCAGTTCATGGTCCAGGGAGCCTGGGGGGTGGTGCCGGCATACCTCACCGAGCTCTCGCCGGGAACGGTCCGCGCCACGGCCCCCGGCCTCGCTTACACCCTGGGCGCGCTGGTGACTTCGTGGAACGGCAAAGGGCAGGCCCTGGCGGCCGAGCACTGGCACAATTATCCGGCGGTGCTGGCGGTAACGGTGGTGGTGGGCGCGCTGGCCGTGGCCGGGCTGGCCGCCATGGGCCGCGAGGCCAGGGGAAGGGAAATGACGGCGGATTAGCAGCGATGGATCGAGCTGCTTTAGGCGTGCTCCCGAACCAGCAGGTTGCGGAAAATTCGAAGGCGTCAAAATTTTGTAACCGCGCACGATCCTTCGACAAGCTCAGAGCAGGTTTTAGCCGTATCCCCATTAAGACGACCCCACGGTAGCCGCACCCAAAGCTCTGTGCCCCATCCATGCGACTCTTTTCTGTCGCATGGGTGGGAAGCCACGACGTTTGGGCTTAGCGTCTCCGGAACTGCCGTAGGTCCCCGACTGTTTGAACTCCTACCAAACTGGGTGCCCCAGGTCCGTGGGGTGGAGATCTCGATTTTGAGGCCTGGGGTGAGCATTCGTAATGTACAAAATCATGCGGCCAGAGACCCAGCCAAATATATTTGAAATTTCGCCGCGGAAATTCGCTCGCAGATCAGGCTTTGTGTCAGGGCACGACTTCAGTCGTGCCGAAGAACTTCGCAAAAAAATGTGGGCTTTAGAGGCTGCGGAAAAACTCGGCCGGCGCGCGGTCCTGCGTCAGGGCACGACTTTAGTCGTGCCGCAAATGCAACAGAATAAAGGACGGGCTTTAGCCCCTGCCGAGGTTTCGAGATCAAATTCGCCTCCAATTTGCCCTTTTTCCGCAGCCTCTTTAGCCCTGAGGGAAATTGTAGGCGCGCCAGGCTTGAAGAGGAGAACAGACTTCCCCGCCGATCAACGTGCTTGTTCGTGAGAAGGCGCAGAACGCCAAGCTCGGTGCCGGAAACGGTAAAAATCGCGCGCAAATGCGGCCAGCAAATCCATTGAAGCGTATCAATTCATTCAAGTCGTCTCCGCACTTGTGCGCTTTTGCCGTCAATCGCTGTATCCGAATACATTATTATTGAGCCTTCAGCTTCCCAAATCTTCGCGCCCGGCGTTAATATAGCGGCAAGCATCGCGTCCTCAGCAAGCGGCCTCGATCGACCCTCAATGCGACGATGCGGTTCGCAGTTAGACTCGTCATCAACCGGAGAAGCGGCCATGTCGGAATCCGAAGAACACAACGCGAACGGCGGCCCGTCCAGCGACGGCACAGCGGGCGGAGTTACCAGGCGAAAGTTCATCATGGGCGTCATCGCCGGAGGCGCCGTTGTGGGCGCGGCCAGCTATGGCCTCCTCGCGCCCAGCCATCGCGGGCTGCCCACCGAAGCCAGCGAGCGGCTCCTCACCCTGAACGTCAACGGCAAAACCCGCCGCGTCGACGTCATGAAACAGGAGACGTTGGCCTGGACCCTGCGCTACAAACTCGGCCTCACCGGAACCAAGCTGGGCTGCGACCGCGCCGAGTGCGGATCGTGCACGGTTCTGCTCGACGGCGTGCCCCACTACAGCTGCTCCACCCTCACGCACACGGTGCGCGGCCGCAAAGTCACCACGATCGAGGGTCTGGCCGCGTCCGACGGCACGCTCCACCCGGTGCAGAAAGCCATCGTCGACGAGCAGGGTTTCCAGTGCGCGTTCTGCATGTCCGGGTTTACCATGTCCGCGGTCGCATTCCTCAAGAAAAACCCCAACCCCACGCGCGCGGAGCTGGCGCACGGCGTCTCCGGCAACCTGTGCCGCTGCCAGGATTACAGCAAAATCCTCGACGCGCTCATGCGCGGCGCAGAGTACATGAAAACCGGCGTCCCCGCAAACGCTGCGACGCCGGCGAGGAGGGCCTGAACCATGGCAGTGCTTGAGTCCGATGTGAAAGCCGCCGAAGCCGAAAAGCCCCGCCCGTTTGGGACCGGCTACAAACTGATCGGCCACGACTACTCGACCAACGACCTGGTGGCCAAGGTCACCGGCAAGGCGAAGTACGCCGAGGATTTTCGCGCCGAGGGCATGCTCTTCTGCCGCCTCGTGCTCAGCCCCATGCCCCACGCCCGCGTCAAGCGCATCGACGCCCGCAAGGCGCTCGCCCTGCCCGGCGTCCGCGGCATCCTCACCCCCGACGAGGTTCCCGGCCACGCCGACTACATCACCGACAACGGGACGACGATCAAAGCGGACAAATACGGCGAGCTGGCTCTTGCCGACCATCCGATGTACCAGGGCGAGCCCATCCTCGCCGTGGCCGCCGTCGATGAGCTAACCGCCGCCAACGCCATCGAGCTGATCGACATAGAAATGGAGCCGCTGCCCTTCAACACCGACCCCCTCGACAGCCTGCGCCCCGGCAGCGCCAACGCCCGCGAAGACGGCAACGTCTGGGTCCGCGACGGGGACCGCGGCCCCATGAAGCTCACCTCGCTCAAGTGGACCGACGACGACTTCGCCGCCGAAAAAGAAGGCAAACTGCCCATGGGCCAGGCGCCCGAGCACTGGTCCTACGGCGACGTAGACGCCGGCATGAAGAACGCCGCCCTGGTGCTCGACGAAACCTTCCTCACCGCCGACGTGAGCCATCAATGCCTTGAGCCGCGCACCACCATGGCTTACTGGCAAAACGGCAAGCTCTACCTCTACACCGGCACGCAGAGCACCTTCCAGACCGTCCCCGCTATCGCCCGCTGGATGCACATGGATGAAGACAAGATCGTCTTCATCAGCGAGTACACCGGCGGCGGTTTCGGCAGCAAGATCACCGGCGCGCTCACCCTCGTCATTCCCGCGCTACTCTCCAAAAAGCTCAACGCTCCGGTCATGATGCGCGTCAGCCGCTACGAGGAGCACTTCATCGGCCGCGCCCGTCCCGGCATCCGCGCCCGCACCAAGATCGGTTTCGCAAAAGACGGCCGCATTACCGCGGTCGATATGTTCCTCGTCTCCGACGCCGGCTCCTACGGCTCCAACGGCGACGGCGGCTCCTGCGGCGGCATCGCCTCGCTGCTCTATATGCCCCCGGCCATGCGCTGGCGCAACGTCACCGTGGCCACCAACACGCCCCCGCGCAGCGCCCAAAGCGCCCCCGGCGGCATGCAGGCCATCGCCATCATGGAGCCTATCCTCAACAAGGCCGCCAACAAACTCGGCCTCGACCAGGTGGAAATGCGCCGCGTCAATTGCCCCGAGGGTCCGGTCGAATACGGCCCCGCCAACCGCCGCGGCGAGCGCGCCCGCGTCACAAGCTGCTTCCTCAAGCAGGCTCTCGATATGGGCGTCGAAAAGTTCCAGTGGCAACAGCGCGTGGCCCGCAAGCCCAAACAGATCGGCTCCAAAGTCCGCGGCCTGGGCGTGTCGCTGAGCACCTTTCACGGCGGCAGCTCAGGCTTCGACGGCCTCATCGTCATCACTCCCCAGGGCCGCGTCCAGATCCACTCCGGCGTCGGCAACCTCGGCACCGAGGCGTTCATCGACGTACATCGCGCCGCCGCCGAGGTCCTCAACGTTCCCTGGGAATCGGTCGACATCGTCTGGGGCGACACTTCGAAGCACCTTCCCTTCAGTTGCGCCTCCGGCGGCAGCCAGACCGTTCACGCCATGACCCGCGCCGGTCACGCCGTAGGCACGGAGTGCGTGCAGAGGCTCAAGGAAGTTGCGGCCAAGTCCCTCGGTGGTTCGCCTGAAGAGTACGAAGTGGCGAATCTGCGCGTCGCTCGCAAAGGCGGCGGCGCCGGCATGAGCTTTGCCCAGGCCGCGCAAAAGGCCGTCCAGCTCGGCGGCATCTACGACGGCCACGACGTCAATCCGCAAGTACACAATGCTACAAAGCAGGCCGCGAACGCGCTCGCCGGCCAAGGTTTGATCGCCACCGCAAAAGATACTTACCCGCACGAAGGCGATTCCATGTCCTTCCTTGCCTGCTTCGCCGAAGTCGAAGTAGACGTCGAGACGGGCAAGTACCACATCGTCGATTACCAGGCTTACGCCGACGTGGGCACGGTGCTGCACCCGGCTGCGCTCGGCGGACAGGTTCTCGGCCGGTCGGTTCTGGGCATGGCCCACGCCATCGGCCAGAAGTGGGTCATCGACCCCCAGTACGGCGTCACCGTGGCCGAGCGCTTCTACACGAACAGGCCGCCGACCATCCTCGACGTGCCCACGGACATGAAGTGGGACGCCGTCAACATTCCCGATCCGCAGACGCCCGTAGGCGCGCGCGGTTGCGGCGAACCGCCCGTCGGCGGCGGCTGCGCGGCCATTCTCAACGCCATTGCCAACGCCGTCGGCGACGACATTTTCCAGCGCACGCCGGTAAATTCCGACACCATTCTGACGTCCTATGAAGCCGGGCGTCCGATGCAAAACGCCCTCTTGGCGCACATTTAACGGCCAACCAGCGGGTCGGCTCGTCTATGTTTTTTTGAAGGGTACGAGCTTTACCGGTTGGGGGAAACTCGGATCGAGCAAAGTCTTGTAACAGGGCACGACTTGAGTCGTGCCGCAAGCGCGACAAATGATAGGTTGGGCTTTAGCCCCTGAGGGACGTTCTTTCATGCCAGCGAGCGATCTGAAACGGAGAGACCTATGGCGATCATTCGAGACGTAATGCCCGCGTTCGATCTGGTTCAGCCGGCAACCGCCGGCGACGCGCAAAAGCTGCTCGAGAAATACGGCCCCGACGGCTGGGCAATGGCCGGCGGCCTCGACAGCTTCGACTGGCTCAAGGACCGCATCAAGAAGCCGCTCGTGCTGGTCGACCTGAGCGGCGTCGACGAGCTCAAAGGCATCCGCGCCACCGCCGACGGCGTCGAAATCGGCGCCATGACCACGCTCACCGAAATCGCCGAGGACGCCACGATCCAAAAGAACTACAGCCTGCTCGCCGACGCCGTCAGCCACGTTGCCTCGCCGCAGATTCGCAACCAGGGCACCCTCGGCGGCAACGTCTCCCAGGATGCCCGCTGCTGGTACTATCGCGGCGGCTGGCCCTGCTACCGCGCCGGCGGCGACACTTGCTACGCCGACACCCCCGTCGGCCGCAACCGCGAACACGCCATCTTCGGCGCCGACCGCTGCGTCGCCGTCCATCCTTCCGATTCCGCGCCCGCCCTCATCGCCCTCGACGCCAAGTTCGTCATCCGCAGCTCCAAAGGCGAGCGCACGGTCGACGCCGAGGATTACTTCATCGGCCCCGACGTCGACATCACCCGCCTGAACATCCTCAAGCCCGGCGACCTGCTCACCGCCATCCGCATTCCCGCCTCCTGGGCCGGGCAAAAATTCTACTTCGAGAAAATCCGCGACCGCAACGTGTGGGACTTCCCCCTGCTCAACGTGGCCTCCGCCATCGAGCTCAGCGGCGGCGTCATCCAGCGCATCCGCATCGCCGTCAACGCCGCCGCGCCCCATCCCATGCGCCTCAAGGCCGTCGAAGCAGCGGTCACCGGCAAGCCGGCCACCCCGGCCACCGGCGAAATGGCCGGCAAACTCGCCGTCGAGGGCGCCGTCCCCTTGCAGTTCAACGCATACAAGATTCCGCTCATGCGCAATCTGGTCAAGCGCGCCATCGGCGGCGTCCAGCCACCCCAGCAAGCCAAAATCGGGCTTGCCGGGGACCCCATGCAGGAGACGTCATGGACTTCATAACCTGGGCCAAGAGTCCGTGGGGGCAGTCGATCCCCGAGCATGTAGCGTGGTATATTGCCGGCGTCGCCGTCATCGCCGCACTCTGCTTCATGATCGTGCACTCCCTTTACGTGGGCCTGTTCGCCCCGCAAAAAGCCTTCGCCAAAAATGAGCCGCCCGCCGCAGCGGCCGCCATCCCCGATCGCGTTCCGCGCCACTCCCTCGCCGCGCGCATCTTCCATTGGGTCATGGCCGCCTCCATGCTCACCCTGCTCTTCACCGCCTTCCTGCCCGTTCTCGGCGTCCACTTCGACTGGGTCCTCTATCACTGGATCGCCGGCGTCGTGCTCACCATTTCCATCGGCTTCCACATCGTCCATTCCTTCCTTATGGACCCCTGGTCCATCTGGCCCGACAAAGCCGACGTCCGCGACTCCTTCAGGCGCCTGCGCCGCTTCGTCGGCAAGCCCGCGCCGCCGCCCAAGCGCTTCGCCAAGTATCCGCTCGAAAACAAGCTCTATCACCTCTGCATCGTGCTCACCGCTCTCGCCGTCATCGCTACCGGCCTGTTCATGATGAAGCGCATCGACACGCCCTTCTTCACGCGCAATCCCTACATCTTGAGCGAAATGACCTGGGGCCTGATGTATGTGCTGCACGGCCTCGCCGGCGTCGGCCTCATCTCGCTGGTCATGGTCCACGTCTACATGGGCCTGCGCCCTGAGAAGCTGCCCATCACCAAGTCCATGCTCTTCGGCTGGATGAGCAAGGACTTTTATCTCGAAGAGCACGATCCCAACCGCTGGGTAGTCGAGCCAACCTCCAAACCCGGCGAAAAGAACCTGGCGGCCAGCGATGCCGACTGAGCCGGCCATGTCAACCGAACCCGCGATGGCGAACGAAATCGCCCGGCACTGCGAAATCATCGAAGCGTCCTACGAGTTCACGCTCTCCTATGCCGCGCGCGGCCTCTCGAGCGGCGAGGAAAGCGACGCCGGCAAGCACATTCGCTACCACCTTACCCGCGCCGCCGAGGCCATGGCCGGCCTCAAGCCGAGTTGCGCGGCAGCCATCGAGGCGGAGCAGCTCGCCCCGCGCGCAAAGTACGAAGCGTTCTTCGCAGTAATGGCGCGCGATGCCCAAAGCGCCATTGCCGCAATCGAATTGGTGCTGGCGCAGCCCGTCATCAGCTCCCAGCTCATCGACAATCTCAACGCCAACATCCACTTCCGCGCCCTGCTCACCGATCTGTTCCTCGTAACCGAGATTCTTGAGTTGCGTGCAAGTCAATCCAAAGCCATGGCCGGGAGCTGATGGGCCGCCTCCCTGAAGAGAATGAAACCAGCGTCGGTTGCCGCCGTCCGCCAACTTGCTAACTCGCCAACCCCGCGAAGCGGGGGCTAACTTGCTGTCTTTGTCAAAAAGGAAGTCTCGGCTAACCTCTGGATTCGTTTAGTTTGCGGAACAGTTCCACCGACCCTGCTCTTTTAGAGCAGAACTTCTCCGAGCGGCTTTCGCAACCCGCTGTCTAGGCGGCCGGCATGTACTCCCCGCAGTTACTCGACCACTTCGAACACCCACGCAACCCCGGTACGCTCGATTCTCCCGACGCCGTCGTTCAAATCGAAAACCCCGCCTGTGGCGACGTCCTCAAGCTGTCCCTGAACGTGACAAACGGCCGCATTGAAGAAATCCGCTTTCTCGCCAGGGGATGCGTGCCATCGATGGCCTGCGCCTCCGCACTTACAGAGCTGGTTCGCGGCAAAACGTTAGAAGACGCCCGCAAATTAACCAGAGAAGAGCTAGTCCAGGCGGTAGGCGGACTGCCGCCCGCATCTTCCCACGCCAGCCATCTGGCCCTCGACGCCCTCGCCGCGGCCCTCAACCAGACCGCCGGCAAAGAGCACAGCGCTACCTGACCGATTCACTTCCACCACCATCGTAGGTTCCACCCCATTGCGGGCTCAAACCATCGAGTGTGCCCCATCGAGTGTGCCCCATCCATGCGGCGCTTTTTGCCGCATGGGTGGGAAGAACCAACGCCGAGCGCCCCACGCCTGCTTTTCACCACCCCGTTCCACCCCCATCGCGGGCTCAAACCATCGAGGGTGGAACCGGCCCACACTCCGCCCAACTTGCCGCCGCACCCTAAACAAACTGGCCGGTGCCCATTGCACGCATCGACCACTCCCCTGAACAGAGAACCGGATAGGTCCTCAAAAAACGGGCTTCTCACCAGGACAAACCGCCGCCGCAATCCCACATCCCAGCCTGACCCCTGAAACCTGAAACCTGACCCCTGAAACCTGAAACCTGATCCCTGAAAACCTGACCGCTGAAACCTGAAACCTCCAGCCGCTGTCAAGATGCGAACAGGGAACGCCGGATGCATCCCTCCATTTCCGAATAACTTAGACGGCGGGCCCATTTGCATATTATTTCCCGCCGCGAGTTAATCTGGAGACACGATGAACTGCTCCGCCCAAGCTCTTCCCATCTCGAATGCCCTTCTCGTCCGCCGGCTTTCTCATTCAAATCCGTCCTTGGCCGCGGCTTTCGTGAGACACCCCCACCCCCCCTCCCCCCGAAATCGACCCAAACACCGGCATACAAACCCGTAAACAGCACATTTAAAAGGATTCGAAAAATTCCCGGCCGCGGAAAGCAGCAAAAAAGTTAACGTTTTTTAAGCATCTTTAAGCCCAGTAAAGCCTCTCCAAGCCGGCTTTAAGCCAAAATAAGGCCGTCTTAAGGCCACTTAACCGCACAGAAAATCGCCAGTCCGCCCCCGGCGGCGATTCGGAGTGAGCTTTCAAACAGAACGGCGATTGCTAGGCCAGCCAAGCCGAATACTGCTCCGGCGTATTCAGGTCTACGCGCATCAGCGTCTCCGCCACAGGCACATATTCAATCGCCTGCTCGTGTACGCGCCTGACCTCGCGTGCATTGCTCGTAAGCGGCGCGCTCAGCAGCGCATCGATCAAGGCCCGGCTCGCCAGCAAGGGATGACCGTGCCGCCCTTGATTTTCCGGCGCTGCACCCCACTTGCCCGCCGCAACGGCACGCTCAAACGCCTCGCGCAACTTTTTCAGTGACTCCTCGCTGAGCGGCGGGCAATCCACGGGCGTAATCATCGCCGCATCGCCGCCGCGGTCAAGCACGGCACGCAGTCCGATGTGGAGCGAACTGAACTGCCCGCGCTCCGGCGTCGGGTTCTCGATTATTGAAGCACCGCAGTCGCGGACGATGGGGTCCAGATTAACTGCGTTGCTCCCCGCCACCACGATGACCGACTGTGTAACTGGCTTGAGCGCGGCGATCGCGGCCGATAGCAGCGTGCCGCTCGATAGAGTTATCGCGCCCGGAGCAGCGGGCGGCCAGGGAAGCAAGGCTTTGTCGGTTCCCATGCGACTCGACTTACCCGCCGCAAGGATAACTCCGCATAACTCGATAGGAGCGGTCATAAGATCGAACGGCCAGGAGGCAGCCAGGCGCTAACTTACGGCCGTAGCCTCATCGTGGCAGGCAGAGCCCGCTTCAGCGTCGCCCGCCGCGGCCTGCCGGCTGCGCTGAAACCAGCTCATGTGTGGCAAAGCCCGCTCCGCGCCGCGCCGGATGCCGATGATCTCCGCCATGATTGAAACCGCAATCTCCTCGGGAGTCACCGCGCCAATATCCAGTCCCACGGGAGAATACACGCGATCGAAGAGCTCCGGCTTCAGTCCTTCTTCGACCAGCGCGCGATAAATGGTAATGGCCTTCCGTTTGGACCCGACCATGCCGATATACCGCGCCGGCGTCTGCACCGCCCAGCGCAGTACGCGCATATCGTCGTGGTGGCCGCGCGTGACAATCACCATAAACGAAGACTCGCTCGGCTTCAGGCCGGCCATCGCCGCATCGAAGTCCTCGGCGATAACTTCGCGCGCATCGGGGAAACGTTCGCGGCTTGCATAAGTGGCCCGATCGTCGGTCACGACGGTCTCAAAGCCGGCATTCCCGGCAGCTTTGTAAAGCTCAAGCGCCACGTGCCCCGCGCCGAAGATATAAAGCAGCGGGGTCGGAAGCACCGGCTCGATGAAAATCTCGAGCGTGCCGCCGCAAACCAGACCGGTATCGTACTTCGGGTCCTGGTTCAGATCGAAGCTGAGCGTGGCGGGTTTTTCGCTGGCGATTACGCCCCGCGCCGCCTGCCACACTTCCGCCTCCACGCACCCGCCCCCGATGGTCCCCGCAATGGAGCCGTCGTCGCGCACCAGCATCTTGGCGCTCTTAAACGACGGAATCGAGCCGCGCACCTTCACGATGGTGGCCACCGCCCCCCGCCGGCCCTCGCGCTGCAGCTTCACGATCTCTTCGTAGATCCCCATCGATATTGATTATTGGCTGCGCCACAAAACAAGTCAAACTCTCCTTGACAGACGCCGGTCTCGCAACTATACATTGAGCGTCCGACATCACATCGTCCCTGCACGAACTCCACGGCGCTCCAAAGTCAACGGGCTTTCATCTCGGCCCCATTTCGAGGAAGAATTCAATGAAATCGACCAAGTTTCTCCTGCTGCCTGCCACTATCGCCATCGCCGCCGCGGCCGCTATCTTTTTCGGCACGCTAAGCGTCTCAGCCATCGGCAGCGCCGCCAGCGCTGTCACGTCAATGCCGCTCAAGGTTGACCGGCTCGATCCGTCGATTGACCGCATCATTCCGGCCGGCGCGATGCTCGAGCGCATCTCCACGGGATACACGTGGATTGAGGGTCCGGTATGGGCCCGCGGAAGCCTCTACTTCGCCGAGATCGCCAGCAACAGCATTCGCAAGTGGACCCCCGGCCAAGGCGCGAGCATCTTTCTCCAACCCAGCGGCTATCAGGGAAAGGCGCCTTATGGCGGCCCGGAGCCCGGATCGAACGGCATGACGCTTGACGCGAGCGGCCGCCTCACCGTTGCCGGCCACGCGCAGCGCGATGTATTCCGGCTCGAGTCGTTCGCCCCCGATGCGCAGATTACGATTCTCGCGGATTCATACCATGGCAAGCGGCTCAACAGCCCCAACGATCTTGTCTATCGTTCCGACGGATCGCTCTACTTTACCGATCCTCCTTACGGTCTTCGCACCCAAGGCGACAACGATCCCGAGAAGCAGCTCAAAGTGAATGGAGTCTATCGCATCCCGCACGCGCTTCAGCAGAAGCCGGGCGCTCAGCCGAATCGAGCTGACTTACAGTTACTTATCGGCGACCTTAGCCGGCCTAATGGGATCGCTTTCTCACCGGACGAAAAGTATCTCTATGTCGATAACTCGCAGCCAAAGAAATTATGGATGCGCTATCGCGTATTGCCCGACGGTAAATTAACCGATCCAAAAGTGCTTTACGACGCAACCGCCGATCCGCGTCAGGGTGGTCCCGATGGAATGAAGGTGGACGAGCAGGGAAATATCTATAGCGCCGGGCCGGGCGGCGTATGGATCTTCTCGCCGCAAGGCAAGCCTCTCGCGGTGATCCTGATGCCGGAGCGCACGGCGAACCTGACCTGGGCGGGACCGGACCGCCGCACGCTTTATATTGTCGCGACCACAAGTATTTATCGCGTGCGGCTGAAGATTCCGGGCGCGCCCCTCATTCGTGCAAAGTAATAGTTTGCTGAAGTTATGCGGGTTTCTTGACTTCCACATGCGACGGGCCTTCGATGAAAGTGGCGATCGCCGAGTGGTCGAGTTCTCCCTTGCCGTCGCCCATAAGCGAAAGCAGCATCTGCTGAACGAGCCCAGTGAGGGGAAGAAACATCTTGTTGGCCTCAGCGGTTTTGAGAGCGTTGCGTAAGTCCTTCTGGTGAAGCTGAATTTTGAAGCCGGGCTTGAAGTTGCGCGCGATGAGCATGGGGCCCTTGGCGTTGAGGACGGCGCTGCCAGCGAGACCGCCTTTGACGGCGTTGAAGACGACTTCAGGATCGAGACCGCAGCGCGTGGCGAGAGCAAGCGCTTCACCCATGGCGGCTATGTTGCAGGCCACCATAATTTGATTGGCCAGTTTGGTCGTGTTGCCGGCGCCGACTGGTCCGGTGAGCGTAACGCTCGAACCCATGCATTTGAGCAGGGGTTCGGCCTTTGCAAAGGCCGCGCCGCTGGCGCCGACCATGACGGCGAGCGTTCCCTCGATGGCTTTGGGCTCGCCGCCGCTCACGGGCGCATCGGCGAAGTCGACGCCCTTGGCGGCGCCGGCCGCGGCGATTTTCTGTGAGACCAGAGGATTGATCGAGCTCATGTCGACGATAAGCGTGCCGGGCTTCGCACCCTCGAGAATTCCGCCGGCGCCAAGGACGACCGATTCCACTTCAGGTCCGTCCGGGAGCATGGTGAAGATAATTGACGCGCGCTCGCCCACTTCGCGATTCGACGATGCGCGCAGGGCGCCGCCGGCGACACAGGCGGCTAATGTTTCGGGATTGCGCGTGAATGCGACTACTTCGTGACCGGCTTTGAGCAAGTTATTCATCATGGGCCGGCCCATGATGCCGAGTCCTACGAATCCAAGCGTTGCCATAACTCTTCTCCTTTGCGCCAGAGCGCTGAGTTAGTTCTTACGAAAACGCGCGGCAACATTTTCCGCCGCTCGAGCCAGCAGGCCGACGTCACTGCCTGCCGCGGTGAAGTTATAGCCCATCTCAAACAGGGATTCGACGTCGTCGAGATTTCCCGACAACGTTCCCGCCGACTTACCTGCCGCGCGAATGCGCCGTGCAGCGTCTTTCACGGCTGCCTGCACGTCCGGGTGATTGTTATCGGCAAGGTGGCCGAAGTCCGCGGCCAGGTCGCTGGGGCCGATGAACATTCCGTCGATGCCTTCGATGGCGGCGATGGCTTCGATCTCTTTCAATGCAGCCCGGGTTTCGAGCTGAACCAGGATGCAGGTAGTGAGATGAGCGCTGCGATGATAGCCCTGCACGCGGCCGAAGTCGTTAGCGCGCGGGACCACGGCGACGCCACGCATGCCGAGCGGAGGATAACGCGCGGCCGCGACTGCTCGGCGCGCCTCGTCGGCGTTCTGGACAAATGGAACCAGCAGCGTGCGCGCCCCGGCGTCGAGCGCGCGCTTGATCACGACTGGCTCGTTCCAGGGTACGCGAAAGACCGGCTCGGCAGTTGAGCCGCGCATGGCCTGGAGCTGCGTGACGAGCGAGGGAATGTCGTTGGGCGCGTGCTCGCCGTCTATCACAATCCAGTCGAAGCCGGCGCCGCCAAGGATCTCGGCGCCCAGCGGGCTGCACAGGCCGCACCACAGGCCAACCTGGCGCTCGCACCTGGCGAGCGCTTCCTTGAAGAGATTGCGCGGCATATTTGGCGGTAGGTCGGACATGATTTCAGATTCCTTTCGTAGCCGGCTTTCCATAGCCCACTTTACTGTGCAGTTATAACTTACTACGCGCTTGCGAGTGAAGCGTCCAGATCGATGCGCTTGATTTCGCCAACGACGGGGCCGTAACTGACGATGGCGCAGAAGGCGATGAAATTCACGTAAATGAGGGCAAGATTAAACGAATGCGTCTCCTGCACGATAACTCCGATGATAAGCGGAGTGGTAATTCCGGCCATATTGCCGATGAAGTTGAAAAGGGCTCCGTTCATTCCCACCAGGCCCTTGGGGGACGTGTCGGAGACGACGGTCCAGCCCAGGGCGCCAATGCCTTTGCCGAAGAACGAAATCGACATGAACAAGAGCATCAGGGTCTGGGAGCTCGCATAGTTGCAGGCGATCATAGTCGTGGCCAATGCCATGCCTGCCATAATGGGCGCTTTGCGGGCGAAACTTAGAGTATGGCCCCGGCGCAGCAGCTTGTCGGAGATAAGGCCGCCGAGAATGCCGCCGAAGCCTCCGCAAAGTCCGGGCACGGCGGCGGCGAAACCGACCTTGAGGATGGACATGTGGCGCGCCTGCTGCAGATAGACGGGAAACCAGGTGAGGAAAAACCAGGTTAGCGTGGTGATGCAATACTGGCCGATATAAACGCCTACTAACATGCGATAACTCAGGAGCATTTTCACCGTATCCCAGGTGAGCGGATTTACGCGCGCTTTCGACTTGACGTTGTCGTCGGTGTTGACGAGGCCGCCGCCGCGCTCAATGAAGTCGATTTCCGATGGGGAGATGCGCGGATGCTGCTTGACGCTGAAAACGTTGATGAACCAGACGAGCGTGAGCACTGCGCCGAGGACGCCCATGAACCAAAAGCAACTACGCCAGCCCATCGAGTGGATGAGCCAGCCGAAGATGGGCGCGAAGATAGGCAGTGCGAAGTATTGGGAGGCGTTGAAGATGGCCGAGGCGCTTCCGCGCTCCGCGGTGGGGAACCAGGCGGCAACGATGCGGCCGTTGCCAGGAAAGACCGGCGACTGGGCGAAGCCGGAGAGCAGGCGCAGGAGGAAGATGGCGGTGAAGGCGAGGCTGGGGGCGAGATAGCCGGCGAAGGCCGTAAGGAAGGCGAAGAAGGACCACAAGATAATGCTGATGCCGTAGACCCGTTTGGACCCGAAGCGATCGAGCAAACCCCCCGAGGGTAACTGGCCGAGGACATAAGCCCAGCTGAATCCGGAAAAGAGATAGCCGAGCCTGATGGGAGTTAGATGAATGGCCTTCGACATCGATGTACCCGCGAGCGAAAGGGCGACGCGGTCTCCGTAACTGAAGCAGCTCACGGCGAAGATGATGGCGATGACGAGATAGCGGACGTGAGTTTGCCGGTCTTCGGGGACGGTCGGGGTTTCCATTCTGCTCACGGCGATTTTGATTGGTCTCTCGATTTAAGTCAACAATTCAGAGTTAATTGTGAGTTACGCGGTGGAATTCACGAACTGGACCAATCCGCGGATGTAACCGTAGCAGAAGGCGAACGACTGCAGCGAGTCCTTGTCGGCCAGGGTGAGCAGCTCTATATGAACTTTGTAAGCGAGGGAGCGCTCTTGTGTAAAGCGCGGTCACGACGCGCAGGCTCCGCAGGCCTGGTGCGGTAAGATGATTTGCGGCAAACCGCCGCAGGAGGCGAGTGCGTTCGACCGATGCCCGTAACCGCCAATGCGGAGAGATCGCCGCGCGTGGCCGCGATGCGCGCCGTCCCGGTGGCGGGGAGGGATTCGATGCTGCTGAACCTGAGCGGCGCGCATGGACCATACTTTACGCGCAATGTGGCAATCCTGACCGACGATGCAGGCCGAACCGGCGTGGGCGAAGCGCCCGGCGGCGAGAAGATTCTCGCCGTGCTTGAGCAGGCCGCAGGACTGGTTACGGGGCGCCCGGTGTCGTCATACAACGCGATCCTCAACGAGGTGAGAGACCGATTTTCCGATCGCGACGCGGAGGGACGCGGCCAGCAGACATTCGATCTGCGCGTAATGGTTCATGCGCTCACGGCGATCGAATCCGCGCTGCTCGATCTGCTGGGGCAATTCCTTGGAGTGCCGGTGGCCGCACTGCTGGGCGAGGGGCAGCTGCGGACCAGCGTGCCGGTGCTGGGCTACTTGTTTTTCGTTGGCGACAGCAGCAAGACAGGGATGAATTACCGGCGCGCCGGCGACGCTGCACGCGGATGGTTCCATCTGCGGGATGAAGAGGCGCTGACTTCCGAATCGATTGTCCGGCAGGCCGAGGCGGCTCACGAGCAGTACGGGTTCAACGACTTCAAGCTCAAGGGCGGAGTGCTTGAGGGCGCGGAAGAGTTGCGGGCCGTCGAAGCTTTGGCGCGGCGGTTTCCCGAGGCGCGCATCGCGCTCGACCCCAACGGCGCCTGGCCGCTCTGCGAGGCGATCGCGCTGTGCAAAGGGAAGCAGGGTGTGCTGGCCTATGCAGAGGACCCGTGCGGGGCAGAGCAGGGTTTCTCGGGACGCGAGATCATGGCCGAGTTTCGCCAGGCGACGAATCTGCCCACGGCAACGAATATGATTGCGACGGATTGGCGGCAATTGCGGCACGCGATCCGGTTGAGTGCCGTGGATATTCCGCTGGCCGATCCGCACTTCTGGACCATGCAGGGTTCGGTGCGGGTGGCGCAGACTTGCCGCGACAACGGGCTCACTTGGGGTTCGCACTCTAACAATCATTTCGACATTTCGCTGGCCATGGTGACGCAGGTGGCGGCCGCCGCGCCGGGCGCGATCACTGCGATCGATACGCACTGGATCTGGCAGGACGGCGATTTTCTGACGACGAATCCATTTCGGATTCTCGGAGGCGCAATTGAGGTGCCGGAGCGGCCGGGGCTGGGGGTGGAAATCGATCTCGATGCGATTGAGCGGGCGCACGAGTTGTACAAAACGATGAAACTGGGAGCACGGGACGATGGGGTTGCAATGCAATTTTTGATTCCGGGATGGAAGTTCGATGCGAAGCGGCCTTGCCTGGTGAGGTGACGATGCGTTACGTGTGTTCTTGAGGGCGCGATTTCGCGCGATTACCCATCCCAGGTCCCAGAAGCGGGGACCTGGGGCACCCAATTCGGATAAAGGGAGGGGCCATGAATCCGGTTGCTCAGGCTTCGAAGCAGGTGTGCGTGATTCGCGTACACGCCGGCGATAACGTTGCCGTGGTGGTGACGCAAGGCGGACTGGCGGCGGGGAGCGAAGTTGCGGGCGGAGTTGTGCTGCGGGAAGACGTCCCGGAGTCGCACAAGGTGGCGCTTGCGGATTTGGCCGAGAGCGAGGCGATTCTGCGCTATGGCGTGCCGATTGGATACGCGAAAGAGGCGATTGCGCGCGGGAGCTGGGTTCACGAAGGGTTGATCGCGCCGCCCCAGGCTCCGGCGCTGGCCGACTGTCCCCTGGCCACCGCGACGCCTGCGCCGCTGCCACTGCTCGAGGGCTACAGCTTCGAGGGCTTCCGAAATGCCGACGGCACAGCGGGGACGAAAAACATTCTCGGCATTACGACGACTGTGCAGTGCACGGCGCCGACGGTGGACTACGCGGTTCGCCGGATCAAAGCCGAAATCCTGCCGCGGTATCCGAACGTGGACGATGTGGTGGCAATTGCGCACCACTACGGGTGCGGCGTGGCCATCGATGCGCCGGGCGCGAGCGTGCCGATTCGCACGCTGCGGAATCTGAGCCTGAATCCGAACTTTGGCGGCGAGTTGCTTCTGGTGAGCCTGGGCTGCGAGAAGCTGCAGCCGGCAAAGCTGGTTGGCGTGGGCGGGCTGAAGGTGATCGAGGACGAGACGCAGGTGGCGGTGCTGCAGGATGCGGAGCACGGGTTTGGCGAGATGGTGGCGCACATCATGGAACTCGCCGAGCGGAAGCTCGCGAAGCTCGATCGGCGACGGCGGGTTGCGTGTCCGGCGGCCGATCTGGTGGTGGGATTGCAGTGCGGCGGGTCGGACGCGCTCTCGGGAGCGACGGCGAATCCGGCGGTGGGATTTGCGGCCGATTTACTGGTGCGTGCGGGGGCGACGGTGATGTTTTCCGAGGTCACGGAGGTTCGGGACGCAGCGCATCTGCTGACGGCACGCGCGGCGACTGCGGAAGTGGCGCGGGAGTTTGTGCGGCAGATGACGTGGTACGACGATTACCTGCGCGCCGGCGGGGCGGACCGGACGGCGAATCCTACGCCGGGGAATAAAAAGGGCGGGCTGGCGAATGTGGTCGAGAAGGCAATGGGGTCGATCGCCAAGTCGGGGAGTACGGCACTGATGGGCGTGTCCGGGCCGGGCGAGCGCGTGACGCAAAAGGGGCTGGTGTTTGCGGCCACGCCGGCGAGCGATTTTATCTGCGGGACGCTGCAACTGGCGGCTGGGATGAATATGCACATCTTTACCACAGGCCGTGGGACGCCGTACGGGCTGGCGGTTGCGCCGGTGATCAAGGTGGCCTCGAATAGCGGGCTGGCGGCGCGGTGGATGGACCTGATCGACGCGGATGCGGGGCGGATCGCGACAGGCGACGCGACTGTGGAAGAAGTGGGGTGGGAGATTTTCCGGCTGATTCTGGAAGTGGCGAGCGGACGGAAAAAGACCTGGGCCGACCATTGGGGGCTGCACAACCAGTTTGTGCTGTTTAATCCGGGGCCGGTGACGTGAAGAATTTGAATTCGCCGGAAAGATCAGATTGTTTCTTCCTTGGCGAGTTGGCCTCTGCTGCGCGGAGTTGGTAAGTTGGCAAGTTGGCGGGTTTGGATTACGGGGAGAGAAAGTCGGCGATGGCGGCGACGACGGTTTGCTGCTCGTCTTCACGAAGCTCGGGGAAGATGGGCAGGGCGAGGACTTCGTTCGCGGCACGCTCGGCTTCGGGAAAGCTGCCTTCAGCGTAGCCGAGACCTTTGAGAGCCTGCTGCAGGTGCAACGGAACCGGGTAGTAAATCTCCGAGCCGATGCGGCGTGCGGCGAGAAAGTCGCGGAGGGCATCGCGGCGGACGGTGCGGATGACGTACTGGTGCCAGACGTGATGGGCGCCGGGGACTTCGCTTGGCAGGACCACACCGTGCAGCGGATAGGGGCCGGAGTCTGCTAATCCAGCAGCGCGGAAGAGCTCATGGTAGCGTTCGGCTATTGCGCGGCGGGATTGGTTCCAGGCGGCGATGTATTTGAGCTTGACGCTGAGGATTGCGCCCTGCATGCCGTCCATGCGGGCATTCCAGCCAATCTCGTCGTGGTGGTAGCGGCGCTTCATGCCGTGCTGGCGCAACATGCCTGCGCGCTCGGCGAGTTCTTCACTGTTGGTGGCGACCATGCCCGCTTCGCCGGCGGCGCTCAGGTTCTTGGTGGGGTAGAAGCTGAAGGCGGCTGCATCGCCGAGCGCGCCCGCCTTTGTGCCGCGCCACTCGGCGCCCCAGGCCTGCGCGGCGTCTTCAATCAGAGCTACTCGCCGCTCTCGTCCAAAGCCGGAAAAAGCGTCCCAGTCGGCGCACTGGCCGTAGAGGTGCACGGGCAGGATGGCGCGGACGGACGAGCCGCGTTCGCTCTCCAGGATTGCTCGAACACAGGACGGGGCCAGATTGAAGGTGACGGGATCGATGTCGGCGAGGACCGGGGTGGCTCCGGCGCGGAGGATGGCGCTTACCGAGGCGAAAAAGCTGAAAGGGGTGGTGACAACGGCCGCGCCCGGCCCGATTCCGGCGGCGGCGAGGGCCAGCCACAACGCATCCGTCCCGGAAGAGCATCCAACAGCGTGTGCGACGCCGAGCTGGCCAGCCGCGGCAATTTCAAATTCGGCTACCTGCTCGCCGAGGACGAACTGCTGCGTCTTGAGGACGTGCTCGACCGCCTGGAGCAATTCGGTGTGAAGGGTCCGGTATTGGCGGCCCAGGTCCAGCATGGGGACAGGAGTGGCCGCATGGGCATGGCTTGCGGCCGGGACGGGAGGGTCTTGCACCCGGCTATTTTAGCAGCCGGGCAGGCGGCCGGAGGCGCGCGCGTTACGGCGGTGACCGGATGAGGGCGCCCTGGAGTTGAAAACAATTGCAAACCCTTGTATCGTTAAGGCATTGCGGGAATTGGGGGTGGCGGGATTTCCGTCCCCGCGCCCGCGGAATTTTGAACTCAGGCACGTAGCAGTTGCAACCAAAACCCAAGAAAGTAGGAGATCGGCAATGGAGAACAAGCCGGCACAAAACATTCAGGACACCTTTCTGAACACCGTTCGGAAGGACAAGACCCCGATCACGATTTATCTGGTCAGCGGAGTGAAGCTGACCGGAAAGATACGCTCCTTCGACAAGTACTCTGTGCTGCTCGAGAACAATAGCCAGGAGCAGTTGATTTTCAAACACGCCATTTCGACCGTGGTCAGCAACCGGAGCGTGCTGCATTCCGAGCACCGGCCGACGGCCGTGCAAACGGGATTAGGCCCGTCTCCCGTACCGATGCCGTCGGCGGCTCCGGTCACCGCGGAACGGTAACAGGGCCCGGAGCCGTTTCCGATTGATCGATGTGGAACGCGAGACCGGCAGAAAACGCGGGGCGGCCGCAATGCGCCGTTCCGGCGAGGGTCCGGAACGAGCGGTCCTGGTGGGCGTGGATTTTGCCTCCCGCCCGCCGATTAGCCGCGCAGCCGTTATGGATGCGCGCAAGGGTCGAGTGTGCGCGGAGGACGCTTCAGGCGATGAGGCTGAAACGGCTGCACCTGCGCCTCGCAATCGACCCGTTTCCAGCGCTGCGGCTTTGGCTCACACCACGGTTTCGCCGGGGCTGAACGCCGAAGAATCGCTGGCCGAGTTTCGCGAGCTGGTTTCGAGCGCCGGCGGACAGGTTGTGGCCGAATTGCTGCAGCGGCGTCCGCGGCCCGATGCGGCTACGCTGATCGGATCGGGCAAAGTGGAGGAGGTTGCGGGCGCTGCTGCCTCGACGGAGGCGGATCTGGTGCTCTTCGACCACGATCTTTCGCCCACGCAACTGCGCAACCTTGAGGCTGCGCTGCCCTGCCGGGTGCTGGACCGGACGCAGTTGATCCTGGACATTTTTGCGCGGCATGCGCGGACGAGCGAAGGCCAGTTGCAGGTGGAACTGGCGCAGCTCGAGTATCTGCTGCCACGGCTTGCCGGGCGGGGCAAATCGATGTCGCAGCTCGGCGGCGGCATCGGCACGCGCGGCCCCGGCGAAACCAAACTGGAGACGGACCGGCGGCGCATCCAGCAGCGGATCGATCACTTGAAGCAGGAGCTGGAAGCGGTGCGGCGGGTGCGCAAGCAGCAGCGGCAGCGCCGCGAAAGCGTGCCCGTGCCCACGGTGGCGCTGGTGGGGTACACAAACGCGGGCAAGAGCACGCTCTTCAACTGCCTCACCGGCGCGCGCGTTCTGTCTTCGCCGCGGATGTTCGCCACGCTCGACCCTAAGCTGCGCGCCATCGATCTGCCCAGCCGGCGGCGCGTGCTGCTGTCGGACACCGTGGGTTTTATCCGCAACCTGCCGCACACGCTGGTCACCAGCTTCCGCGCCACGCTCGAAGAAGTGGCGCAGGCCGAGGTGTTGATCCACGTCCGCGACGCCTCTTCAAGCTACGGCGAAGAGCAGAAGGCGCAGGTGGAGAAAGTTCTGGGCGAGCTGGACGCGCTGGGCAAGCCGCGCATCGAAGTGCTGAATAAGATCGACCTGCTCGACGAAGAAGAAGTGCAGCATAGGGCGAGGCGGTCGCGCGCGCGCGGCGAGGTCCCGGTGTCGGCGCTGACGGGCCAGGGAATCGATGCGCTGCTCAAGGCGATTGACGCGGCTGTGCGCTCCGATCCCATGGTCGATGCGGAGTTCACGGTGCCGCAGCGCGAGGGGGAAGTTCTCGCGGCCATCGATGCGGGAGCGATCGTGCACCGCAGAGAATACGAGGGCAACCTGGTGCGGCTCAAGGTGAGCGGTCCTGCGTCGCTGATCGGTCGCCTGCAGCGCTTCCGCCAGCGGAGGCCGTAAGCGGAAGGGTGCGCCCGCTGCACCGGTTTCACCCCCAAAATTGTCTAGGACTTTACAGGCTGCGGAAAAAACTCGGTCGAAGGCATCGCTTTGTAACCAGGGCCTGACTTCAGTCGGGCCGAAGATGCTGACTTTAAACACTTCGGCTTCAGCCCCTGCCTCGCTTGCCCTTCGAATCAAGCCGAACGTGGCCCCTTTTCCGCAAGCTCTTTAGCCGTGTGATTTCGGGCCTGACATTTGCGAATCCCAGGTCTCAAAATCGAAACCTGGGGCACCCAATGTTGTGGTTAATGAGCATCGCTAAGACCTGGGCCACCCGCCCACCCGCCAAAGCCTCGTGGGCCCGCTCCCTATGTTCTAAAATCCATGAGTGGGCCACCTGCCGAATTGTCCAAGAACGGGGACATTTGCTCCAAGAAGGAAAATTCCCGCAGGACCTGGATGCTAACCACCGATTTGAGGTACAGCAAAGGCTGTCTGTCGCCGGCAGGCGTCTTTTCTATTTTGACGGTGCCGTTTAGACGGGCCGCCATCTGGTTCTTGCGATACTTCCAGATATCCTGTACGAATTCCCGGAAACGGGCGTCGTTGACGAACTTCTCATGTTTGTCGGGCAGGATTACGTAGACGCCGCCAATACATTTGCCCACCAACTGTAGCGGGACGTGGGGAGGTACAAAGAGCACCTCGCCCTCCACAGCCACTGTTTTGCCTACGTATCCCATTGGGTGCGATATGATCTCGCACACGGTTAGCGGACCGGAATTTGGGGTGGACCCGTATGCCGCGCAGCAAAGCGCGGCTAACGCGGGCAGGAATAGCAGTTTCCTAACGGCGTGGCTCATTCGTCGCCTTCCGCTGACTGGAGTGCATAGTAGAAAACCTAGGCGGGTGGCCCATATCTCCCGATGCACCTCTCCAACGATCGTGGGTGCCCCAGGTCTGGATTTTCAGACCTGGGAGGGCACTGCTCCGTGTTCCCGCCGCCAGGCGGTCCAGAAACTCTCGATCTCCACCGTTCCTTCCAAGCCTGTCGCATAATGCCGAAAGCTTGACCACTGCCAATCTTCGGGTTTCTCGACCAGTCCCCTGACCACGGGATTGCGGTGTATGTACCGCAGCTTTTCGCTCGTTTTCTCGGGATTGCGCACGTTGAAGTCATAGTAGCGCGCCTGCCAGAAGGGACGTTCGCGCCGCCGCTTCGCCACCGAGAGCTTGAGCGCCTGAACTGACCGAGCCAGCAAGCCCAACTTCGGTTCGTTGACCAAAAGATGCACGTGCTCCGGCATGACGACATAGCCAGCCACCACAAACCTGTAGCGTTTTCGGATCCGCTCCAGTGCGGACTCGAACAGGCCTCCGGCCTGCGGCGTGCCGAGGCAAGGCAGACGGTGCTAACAACTGAACGTGACGAAGTGAAAGCCACCGTCTTGCTGATAGCGAACGAGACCGGCCGTCATGGCATTGAGGATATACCGAGACATCCTCCCAGGTCTCAAAGGCGAGACCTGGGGCACCCAGTTTGGAGGTAAGGCGAGCATCCTGAAACCTGGGCCGCCCGCCGGTACGAAACTAAGGTGGTTGCGCAGTGTTTAGCTGGCTTGAGTCGAAAGCAGTCTCCATTCTGTTCCTCTGTTCGGCTGTCGTAGTCTTAAGCCTTTGTGCGTTTACATGCATGCTCGCGATTCCAGGGGTTCCAGAATTCCTTAACTCTTCATCGGCCAAGAATCCATTGGGGATCCTATTCGCAGCGCTAGTCGTTATGGGGATTCCGTCTGTGGTTGTTCTTTTCTTTGGGATGGCGATCTTCTGTGCATGTTGGGACCATTCTTCGACCGGCAGAAAGGCGCTTTGGTTTGTCTTCTTTTTGGGGGCTGGGCCTATTGGATCAGCGGTGTACTACTTTGCCGTGTATCGGGGTTATATCAAAAGGAAGAGAGCGGCTGGCACCTTAATTGGCTAAAGGTACGGCCCAACAGCAGACGAGACCAACTGAACGGAACCAACTTACAACCCTCACCTGTGCGGAGGGCAGGTGGCCCAGGTCTCGGGATGCTCACCTTGCTTCCAGCCGTTCATCGGTGCGGGCCTATCGTCGACGGCGGAGCGGGTTTGCACAGCATCGGTTAACATCGATTCAGCCGGAGCGATTCTCCCGGCGCATCTTTCTCCCGCTAGAGCAAAGGAGCTCAAGTGAATTCCGTTGAGGATCGCGCCGGTCGTTCCATCGTCACTCTCGCCAGCCGCGAGGTTTATCGCAACCGCTGGCTCCGCGTGCGCGAAGACGAAATTCTTCGCTCCAACGGCCAGAAGGGCATCTACGGAGTGGTCGAGAAGGACGATGCGGCCATCATTTTGCCCATCGACGAGGGGCGCGTCTGGCTGGCAGAGCAGTTCCGTTACACCATCCAGGAGCGCGCTCTCGAACTGCCCCAGGGGGGGTGGGAGATGGAGGTCGACAACCCGGAAGAGCTGGCTCGGGGCGAGCTGAAAGAGGAGCTTGGACTGGACGCGGTCGAGATGACCTGCCTCGGGACGCTGTGGATCGCATACGGCTTCACGCGGCAGAAGCAGCATGTATTCCTGGCCACCGGGTTGACGCAGACGGCCAGGGAGCCGGACGCCGAAGAACACGATCTGGCAGTGCGGTGCGTGACCGTTGAGGAGTTTGAGCAGATGATGCTCGATGGGACCATCCGCGACAACTGCACGCTGTCGGCGTGGGCGCTTTATCGGCTTTGGAAGGCGGGGCAGGGGTGAAACCCTCGCAGCTGTTGCTCAACCTCGCCTCTCAATCGGCACATAAGGCGTGGGATAGGCAGGCCCGATGTATTCGGCCCGCGGCCGGATAAGGCGATTGTCGTCGAGTTGCTCGATCACGTGGGCCGACCAGCCGGCGATGCGGCTTACGGCGAAGATGGGCGTGTAAAGGTCGATATCGATGCCCAGGGTGGCGTAGGTGGAGGCGGAGTAAAAATCTACGTTGGCGTTCAGTTTCTTTTCTCTGTTGATATAAAGCTCGATGGCGCGGGACATTTCGAACCACTTGCGCTGGCCCGAGTCCCTGCCCAGCCGCTCGCTCATGCGGCGGAGATGGGTGGCGCGCGGGTCCTCGGTCTTGTAAACGCGGTGTCCGAAGCCGGAGATTTTCTGCTTGGCGGCCAACATGCCCTTGACGTGCTCGACAGGGTCGGCGCCCTGCTTCTCGATGTCGAGCAGGAGGCGCATCACGGCCTCGTTGGCGCCGCCGTGCAGCGGGCCCTTCAGTGCTCCCAGCGCGCCGGTAATGGCCGAGTGAATGTCTGACAGCGTGGCCGCAATGACCCGCGCCGCGAAAGTGGAGGCGTTCAACTCGTGGTCGGCGTGCAGCACCAACGCCGTATCCAGTGTGCGCGTTGCCGTCTCCGAGGGCTTGTCGCCGGTGAGCATCCACAGAAAATTGGCCGCGTGGTTCAGCGAGCGGTCGGGCGGAACGATCTCCTTGCCCTTGCGCAGGCGGTCGTAGATGGCCACGATCATGGCGATCTGCGCGGTGAGGCGATAGGCCTTGCGGACATTGGCGTCGTGGCAGTTGTCTTTCTCGTCCGGGTCGTAAAAGCTGAGCGCGGAGACGGCGGTGCGCAGCACTTCCATGGGCATTGCCGACGGCGGGAAGCCCCGCATCATGGCCACAATCCGCGGATCGACCTCCCTGGCCAGCGCAAGCTGCCTATGGAATTCCTGCAACTGCAACCGGTTGGGAAGCGAGCCGTTCCAGAGCAGGTAAGTGGTCTCTTCGAAGGACGAGTTCTCGGCCAAATCGTGGATGTCGATGCCGCGGTAAGACAGCACCCCCGCATCGCCGTCAATCCAGCAAATCCCCGAGTTTGCCGCAACAATTCCTTCGAGACCTTTTCCTGCAACCGCAGTCGCCATGTGTTTGAGAGCTCTCCTTCTACAACGAATTTTCAAGAACTTTGGGGCCGGCGCGAGCGACTGAACCCCTGCCCCACGTCGAGAATGGGGCAAAAGACCTTTATAGACCAGCGATTCCCCCATTGTCACATCGGGAGGTACTCGGGAGCAGGACAATCGCATTGAGAGCCGTGCAAGGAGGCTGAACGACGCCGGGCCGTCAATCTGCGGAAAACTCGCACATTTTGGGCTTCATAACAGTCCAGCACCGGTGTTTCCGACCCGCGATGGATGAAACGGGGTTGGGGTGCGGTGCAGGGTTTTCTTGCGCAGTGGCATCGAGGTCGTCATTTCCCTGGTGCAGATAAGCCCGCGTAACAGTCGGAAGCGGTACCCTTGAGTATCCCGTATTGTCGCCCTGGGCGCTGCACCAGGCCCTTGAGCATACTTATTGGAGTTCCCAGCACGGGGTTCCACGCCGCCAGCGCAAGGAGCGACGACGATGGAAGTTCTGTACCCGCATTGTGCCGGTCTGGATGTACATAAAGAGACGGTGGTGGCCTGTGTTCGGCGTATGGCTGCCGGCAAGATAAGCATCTCAACCCGCACCTTCAAGACCACTACCCAGGAGCTGATGGCGCTCTCGGATTGGCTGGCTGGAGAAGGAGCCACGCATATCGGCATGGAAGCCACCGGCGTCTATTGGAAGCCGGTGTGGCATATTCTGTCCGACGGCGAGTTCCATCTGGTGCTGGCCAACGCCGGGGTCCCCAGCGACAGGTCTTCGTCGCTGGGGTGGAAGACCGACGTCAATGACGCCGCCTGGCTGGCCGATCTGATGGCGCACGGGTTGATCAAGGCCAGCTTTGTGCCCGACCAGCCAACTCAGCAGATGCGCGATCTGCTGCGCACCCGCAAGCAGTTGGTGCGGGAACGGGCCAGCCACACGCAGCGCATTCAGAAGACGCTGGAAGACGCCAACATCAAGCTTGACTGTGTGGTGACCGACATCCTCGGCCTCAACGGCCGCCGCATCCTGGAGGCGCTCGCCGCCGGCCAGACCATGCCCCAGGCTTTGGCATCACTGGCCCACCGGCGCATTCATGCTTCGACGGATGAGTTGGAGGCTGCCTTGCGCGGGCAAACGCCGAAGCACGCGCATGAAAAAGGGAGCCCCCTGGCAGAAGACGGTCTTGGTGCAATGCGCTTGGGCAGCATCGCGCACCAAGGGAAGCTATTTCCAGGCCCAATTCCATCGCATACCGGCGCGCCGCGGTTCGAAGAAAGCTGTCTGCGCAGTGGCTGCCTCTTTGCTTCCCACTGCTTATCACATGCTGAAAAATGGCACCATCTACCAAGACCTCGGCCCAGACCACTTCGACCCGCTCGCCAAGCAAAAGCACGCCCTGCGCCTGATCCAACGTCTCCAAAACCTCGGCTACGCTGTCCAGATAAAGCCCAAGCAGCTTGATCAAAAGCTTGTTTCTTATTAGGGCATGACTTCAGTCGTGCCGAAAAGAGCCGCAACAACGCGGGGTTTTAACCCCTGAAGGATTTCGAGGGTGCCCCAGGTCTGGATTTTCAGACCTGCGATATTCCTATCTACGGCTTTTTATGGTTTGTCATCCTGAGCGACCGGAGCGCAGCGCAGGGAGCCGAAGGATCCGCGGTTCGGCAGGACGCACGTCAAGATCCCACGTCGTATCGGACGCGGCCTCAGCCGGGTGCCTCAGGTCTGGATTTTCAGACCTGAGATATTCCTATCTACGGCCTTTTATGGTTTGTCATCCTGAGCGACCGGGGCCCTGCGCAGGGAGTTAAAGAACCTGCGGCTCGGCGATGTTTCCCTCAAGACCTGGCCTTGTATCAGGGCATGACTTCAGTCGTGCCGTAGAAGCCCCAAAATCGACCGGGGCTTTAGCCCCTGAGGGATTTCGAGGGTGCCCCAGGTCTGGATTTTCAGACCTGAGATATTCCTATCTACGGCCTTTTATGGTCTGTCATCCTGAGCGACCGGAGCGCAGCGCAGGGAGTCGAAGGACCTGCTTTTAGGCCCTGAGCCAGCCGAAGAGGATCTGCGGTCAAACCGAGCGCGATTCATGAGGCGTCATGTATCAGGGCATGACTTCAGTCATGCCGAAAAGAACCACACCAACGCGGGGTTTTAACCCCTGAGGGATTTCGGGGTGCCCCAGGTCTGGATTCTGGGATATTCATATCTACGGCCTTCCATGGTCTGTCGTCCCAAAAGGCGAAGAAATGGTAAAATCTGAATCAATTTTGTGGGACGAGGATTTGGGAGGCCGGACCAATGAGGAAGAAAATCGTCTTCGTAGGTAGAAGCGTCATTGACACGGAAGACACTATAAATCTGAAATTTAAATCCGATAGGTCACTTTTTGATGGCGACATAATCGTCTTCTCAATCGATACCTCAGGATTCTACTCTCACGAGTCTTTCCAGGACCTCACGTGTCTCGACGACGACTCGTCCTTTCGCCTGAAGAACGACTGCGCACACTGGCGTTCGGAACTGAACGCATCCCTTACGGAGGGAAAGACTGTCATCGTTTACCTAAACAGCAGTGCTCAGTTCGCCGTTGCCACCGGAGAAAAACGATTCTCCGGAACCGGCCGCAACGCGAGAACTACACGCATCGTAACACCGTTCGATCCGTACGACGAGGTCATTCCGGCCAAATTCGGCTCAGTTGTCCGTCGCTCCGGAGAACGTATCAAAGCCGCGGGCGACCTCGGTATCCTCGCGACCTACTGGCAGGAGTTCGGAGGCCGTTCGACGTATGAAGCCTACATCGATAGCTTTAAGGGGTCGGGGATACTCGAGACTCAGGCGGGCGGGAAAACAGTCGGAGGGATCCTCCGTCTCCCGAACTGGAAGGGTACCCTAATCCTCCTCCCAGCTCCCGACCTAGAATCGGTCGTCAACGTGAGAGCGAAAGCACTGAACGACGCGCGAAAGAGGAAGCCAGCGGGGGATCGCGCCGCGGCCGCGCGGCAAGAGGAGAGCAATAGAAAGAAAGCGAAGCGTTCCATTGAAGCGGAGTTCCTCGCTGCGCTCGTCGGCATTGACAAGGCCGCGAGGAGCGCGTCCGAAGTCACTCCCCCTCCGACTTGGTCCGGTGAGGACCGCTTTGAACTTGCGAAGGAGTCGGAGCTGCGGTCAAAGATCGACGAAGTTATTGCTAGGGCTGAAGCGCTCCGGCGAGAGAAGGAGTCCCTAATGCAAGCCCTCAGAAGGGTCCAACGGCTCAAGGGACTCCTATATGAGAAAGGAAAGCCGCTCGAAGGGGCTATCCTGACCGCGCTTAACGCTCTAGGATTCAAGGCCGAGAACTTCAAAGAGGGGGACTCCGAATTCGACGCAGTCGTGACCGACCCGGAAGGAGCAAGGTTTATCGGCGAGGCAGAAGGCAAAGATGACAAAGCAATCAACGTCGACAAGCTCGACCAGCTCGACAGGAACTTGAAAGAAGATTTTTCCAGGCAAGAAGAAGAGGCAGCTCAATACGCAACGGGCATTCTTTTCGGGAATGCGCATCGCCTCACAGACCCCGACGGCAGAGCGGCGTTCTTCACCCCAAAGTGTATCCTTGCAGCCAAGAGGTCGCACATACGGTTGGTAAAGACGCCCGACCTATTCAAAGCGGCCAAACACTTGGATGACCATCCCGACGCAGAATTCGCGGCGAGGTGCCGGCAATCGATAAAGGCGGCCGACGGTGAAATTGTAGTATTTCCGGCCGTCCCAAAGACCGCAAATAGGTGAGGCGGGTGGCCCAGGCCCCATGGGAAAGAAACAAACTGGGGCGGCGGGTGGCCAGGTCCCACAGGAAAAGACAAATCGGGGTGCCCCAGGTCCCCGATTTTGGGACCCGGGAGGAAACTCACCCAATCACCCGAAAACCCGCCAGCCGCCCCGCCTTCCGATCAAAGGTCAATGTTCGCAAACAACCCGCCCAGGCGTTCAGCGCCCCAATCAAAGCATCCTCGAACTCCCCGGCGCCGCGCTTGAGCGCAAAAGCCGCCTCGAAGACCTGCTGCTCGTTCTGCACCGCAAGTGTGTCCGCGGCCAGCAGTCCCTCGAGATGAGCGGCGATCTGGGCCGGGCTCTGCCTCAGGAGGCTGCGCAGCACCCACACGATTTCGAGCAACGTAACCAGGCTGAGGAACCCCGGATTCTGCGCGCTCAACTGCCTCTCAATGATCTGGTTCGCCTGGCGCGCCTGTTTCGGGTCATCCTGCAGCAGATAGCGCAGAATCACGTTGGTGTCGAGCCCAATCACTTGCGCAACCGCCCCGCCCCGATCGCCTCCGTTGCCCCGGCTTCAATAGCGGCGTTCATCTCCTCAACCGTGATCGCCCGCCCGAGTCCGCGCACACTCCCCTTGAGCTTCGCCGTCCGAATCTTGGGAAGAATCGCCACGGTCCCATCGGGCTGAACAAAGAACTTGAACCGGTCCCCCGGCCCGATTCGCAAGTATTCCCGCACCGCTTTGGGGATGGTGGCCTGGTTCTTGCTGCTCAGAGTAGCTTCCATGTCTCCTCGCCTCCCGCTTTACATTTTACCAAATGTAAAGCAGGGTCCTGCGCAATTCACAGCGCAACTCGTATGTCTACCTCAACGCCTCCGCTGCACAATCTGCACCGGATTCTCATCCGGATCGGAGCATCGATCCCTGACCCCCGACTCCCGATCTCTGACTGCGTAACCCCTGCAACTTTTCTTCCTCAACCTTTGCATATAATTACGACCCGTTGGCGTACATTTGTTATATAGAGCATTTCAGCCGCGAGCGCCGGGTCAATATTCGGCCCAGAGGCCAGGCCGGGAACGCCGCACTTCGAGAGAATCCCCCGAAAAACGCCGTCCCCCACCCCCCTCCCCGAAAACCGGCTGGAATGAAGGGGTAAGAAACCGGCAAGCGGCTCAAAAGAAGTAACTTACAAAATCAGCCAAGCTGAAATCCACAGAAAAGCAAGCGTTTTTTAAGCATTTTTAAGCCGATTTAAGGGCCAGGTAAGCCCAGTTAAGCCAAAATAAAGCCAATTTAAGGGTCACTTAACGCACCAGACAGCGCCGCCTCAAACCCGCGCGAGCCTTGCGCTGCGCCCCAGCTTCAGCAGCGCGTCCGTCACGCTATCCGGCGCGTGCCGCACCACGTTCTGCTCGCTCGCGAAATTGCCCGCGATCAAGCGAACGCCCAGCTTCTCCACGCGCTCCACGTCCGCCACAATCGGCGCAGCGCCCTCGGCCGCATAGCGCTCCAGCGTCTCCGCCGAAAACGGCTCGGTATTGACCAGCGCGCAGTCGAATATAGGCGCCCGCGTGTGTTCGTAGATTCGCTCGATGTGCTCCGACGCCGTCAATCCCAGGCTCTCGTTGGCCTGCGTCATCAGGTTGCAGACGAATACCCGCAGCCCGCGCGCCGAAACCAGCGCCGAAGGAATCCCGCGCACCAGCAGGTTCGTGATCAGCGACGTATACAGCGAACCCGGCCCGACCGTGATCAGGTCCGCCCGCGCGATGGCGTCGAGCGTCTCCGGCAGCGGCGCCGGGTCCGGCGGATCGAGCGTCAACTCCACAATGCGCCGATGGCTGGCGGTAATATTCGTCTCCCCGCGCACCACCGAGCCGTCGTCCATGTACGCCACCAGCGTCGTGTTCGCCGTGGTCGCCGGATAGATCCGCCCCCGCGTTGCCAGTATCTTCGAGGAAAGCTGCACCGCCTGGGCAAAGTCGCCGGTAATCTCCGTCAGCGCCGCCACAAAAAGGTTGCCGAAGCTGTGCCCCTTAAGCGAACCGCCCCTGCGGAAGCGGTGGCTGAAGAGCCGCGCCAGCAGGTCCTCTTCCTCGCTCAGCGCCACCATGCAGTTGCGCAGGTCCCCCGGGGGCAGCATGTTGAACCCCTTGCGCAGCCTCCCCGACGAGCCCCCGTCGTCGGTCACCGTCACCACCGCAGCCAGATCGGCAATCTGTCCGCGCGTACCATTGCTTTCGCCGGCCGCGGACACATGCTTGCGCAGCCCCCGCAACAGAGTAGACAGCCCCGTCCCGCCGCCTATGGCCACGGCACGCATCGGCCGTCTGGCGGCTGCATCTTCCACTCCGGCAGTCGGGGACGAAGGCAAATCTACAATCGCAGGAGGCGCCGAGTTCACTTAAGGCCTCATGGAATCTCAGGATAAAGCAATTCGGTGAAGCGGGGGTCGTCCACCATATTTTGGAAGTCGTTGTCCACGCGCGCCTGCAGCCGGTTCTTTGGGTTTAGCTCGATGGAGCGCGCCAGGTTGGCCAGGCACTCCTGCGTCTGGCCGGTGATGGCCCCCAGCAGCGCCAGACCGTAAAATGCATAGTCCGCGCCGGGGTGGGCGGCCACAATCGCCTGGAACTGCTCCCGCGCCTCTTCGAAATAGCCCGTGTTCAACTGCGAAACCGCATAGTCGTAGTGCTCCTCGGGTGTCAGGAAGGCGAGGTTCGGCTTTTCAAGCTGCCGCTCGCAGGTGCTGATGTACATCCGGCAGCGCTCCACGACCTCGGCCGGCGCCGTCGGCAGCAGTTTCCTGAAGGCTTCAAGCGCCCTCTCGTATTTGCCCTGCTGCAGCAGTTGCACGGCCGCCTGGTAGTGCTGAAAACCCGGTCCGGCAGCCAGGGCGGCGCGGCCGTCGGCTTTGACTGCCGCCGGGAGGGTTTTTTTGCGGCCCGTGGCCGCCGATCTAGCCTCTTGCGTCATAGGTATGCGGCGAGCAGGCGCTTCCTTTCATCGGCCCAGGCCGGTTTCTTGCCGGCTCCAAACCTGCGCAGGACAATTCTGCTGCTCAGGCCATCTTTATACGCAGAACCCCGTGTCCCGTCAATGGGCTGCCCCTCCATCGCGCTCTTTGCCCTCCTTACCTTTGCTCCGGCCGGCGATAAATCGCCGGGTTCAAAGTGGGGTCGTTGTACATTTTGAGCTGCCGGTAAAGCTTGAACCGTCGCGTACCCGCCAGTGTTTCATGCCACAGGCAGTCCAGGCACCCGGCCAGGTCGGCGCGCTGCATCTCCAGCATTTGCAGGCGTTCGCGGTTCTTCTGCGCGTGGCCCTCCGGGGCACCCCCCCGTTCGGTCTCTTCGCGCGTGTGGTAGATCTTCAGCGCCAGGATGGACAGCCGGTCGATCATCAGGCCCGGCGATTCCGAGTTGAGGGGGGCGGCAGTGTTGGGCAAACCGCGGGCTTCAAGCCACGCCAGCAGCATTCTGTCCAGCTCCTCGGCCAGGTCGTTGCGCAGTTGGTTGGTCGAGTCCACGCGGCGCTTTACCCCGGCCAGCTCGGCATCGGTGGCGCCGGGCGCACGCGCCTCGTCCTCGATGTGCCACAGGTCGTAGTTGGAGCGATGCTGCCTCACCACCAGGCCGAGCCACTGCGCTGTTTCCTTGTTCTCGCTTGTTTCCGCGCCGGCGGGCGGGCAGCCGTCCGCCCCGGCCTCGTGCCATGCGCGGGTTCGCTGGTCGTGCAGTTCCACGATTCGGCCGGCCGAAAGCATCTTGTTGAAATTCACCCGTTGAGTTTGGTTCCGGTGTTTACAACGTCTATGGTAGAACTATCCATCCGAGGTCCAAGTGTGGTCTGCTTATGAGCATCCGATAGAATGCCGGACGCTTCCACCAGGGCCAACGATTGAAAATGGGGGCCATTGACCGATGGCGGACTCGATCGAACGGTTTCTCTGCATCGCCAGCTACGAGAAAGGGCACGATTTTCTGCGTCAGTGCGCGGAGCTGGGCGTGCAGGCCACGCTGCTGACGCGCGACAGTCTGCGCGACGCAGACTGGCCCAGGGATGCGATTGAAGACCTGGCCACCGTGCCGCCGGGACTGAACCGCGAGCAGACTCTCAACACCGTCTCGTGGATGGCGCGCGGCCGGCGCTTCGACCGCATCGTGGCCCTCGACGAGTTCGATCTCGAAACGGCGGCGCAGATTCGGGAGCACATGCGCATTCCGGGCATGGGAACCACTACGGCGTCCTACTATCGCGACAAGCTGGCCATGCGCATCGGGGCGCAGCAGTCCGGCTACCTGGTTCCGGAGTTCTGCCGCGTGCTCAACTACGACGAGTTGCGCGACTATATGGAGAGCGTTGCGCCGCCGTGGCTGCTCAAGCCGCGTTCCGAGGCGTCGTCGGTGGGCATACGCAAAATCGAGGAGCCGGAGCAGTTGTGGCGCGCGCTCGAGGAACTGGGCGACCGGCAAAGCCACTTTGTGCTGGAGAAGTTCGTGCCCGGCGACATCTTTCACGTGGACTCGATCGTGAGCGAGCGCGAAGTGGTGTTCTCGGTGGTGCATCAATACGGCCGACCGCCCATGCAGATCGTACACGAGGGCGGCGTTTTTACCACGCGCACCGTGGACCGCGACAGCCGCGAGTGGGTTGAACTCACGGCGCTCAACGCGGGGCTTGCGCCATCGCTCGGCATGATGCGCGGCGTCGCACACGCCGAGTACATCCGCGCGCACGCAGACGGACGTTTCTATTTCCTGGAGATCGCGGCGAGGGTCGGCGGCGCCTTTATCGCCGACCTGGTTGAAGCTTCGACAGGCGTGAATCTATGGCGCGAGTGGGCGCGGCTGGAGGTTGCGAACCTGCGCGGCGAAACCTATGCAAAGCCTGAATCCGGCGAGAGCTATGCGGGCAGCGTGCTGTGCCTGGCGCAGTCGGCCGAGCCGGACACGGCGGGATTCGACGCGCCGGAGATCGTGGTGCGGCTCAAGAAGGCGCATCACGCGGGACTGATTGTGCGCTCGGAGCGGCCGGAGCGAGTGAGGGAACTGCTCGAGGAGTATAGCGGCGAGTTTGCGCGGCGCTTTCTGGCGACGCTGCCGCCGCTGGAGCGGATTTCGCCGGCGTGAAGGCGCGGCCAATCTGGCGCGGCCGAACTGGCGCAGGTTGAGATGCGGCTGATTCCGGCATTATGAAGTGGCCCACTTCGGCGGTTTGTTTTGGCCCACCCCTTGGACAGAACGAACTCCTAATCTGGACTGAGCGCGAGCTTAGG
>JBOGLX010000159.1:0-8108 GCA_050745765.1 Occallatibacter sp.
GCGGTTGCCGTGGCATTTCTGCATTGAACCTGGAGTTTTCCGGTCTTTCACGCTTTCATCGAAACGCCTGCAAGAGCGCGACAGGAGCTTTGACAGGAAATAAAAAACAAAGAATCGCAGAGATGAAACAGGCCGCGGCTATGCCGCGGCCTGTTCGTTTTCCTGTTTTCTATTCCCTATTCCCTGTTCCCTATTCCCTGCTTCTACGCCGGCTCAACAGACGCAAACCGCCCGCGGCCGCCACGGTCGGTAAACTTCACCCGGCCCGTCACCTTGGCGAAAAGCGTGTCGTCCGACCCGATGCCCACGTTCAAGCCCGGCTTGATCCGCGTTCCGCGCTGCCGCACGATGATCGTCCCGCCGGTAATCAGCTCGCCGGCGAACGACTTCACGCCCAGCCGCTGTGCATTCGAATCCCGCCCGTTTGTGGAGCTGCCTCCACCATTCTTATGTGCCATTGCCCAATCTCCTCTTTTACCCTGTCACCCCGAGCGACCCCTGAGCCTGCCGAAGCGGAGTCGAGGGATCCGCTTTTCCGCTGGGCGCCCCAGAGCCTGCCCTGAGCTTGCCGAAGGGTCTCGATTTTGAGACCTGGGACGTCGCAAATCTTCCAGCGGCCTTAGTTCGCCGCCGTATAAGTCACGCCGTCGGCCTCGATGGCCTTGATGCGCACTTCGGTAAAGTTCTGCCGGTGTCCCTGCATCTTCTTGTACTGCTTCTTGCGCTTCAGGTGAAACACCAGGATCTTGTCGCCGCGCCCCTGGCCCAAAACTTCGGCCGTGACCTTGGCGCTCGACGGCCGGGCCAGCGTTCCCGGCTCGCCGGAGACGGCCAGCACGTCGCTGAACTCGACCGTCTGGTCCTCCGAGGAGGCCACCGTCTCAATCTTCACCACGTCGCCGGGCGCAACGCGGTACTGCTTGCCCCCTGTGCGAATCACTGCGTACATGACAAACCCTCCAGCGCTCGGTCCCTTTTTCTTCCCGCGAGGCGCATTCAAACCAGAATCGGCTATTTTGGGGCGGATACAGACGGTAACTGCATCGGAAGCGGGCCGCAAACACTCGCCTTAAGCAGCGGTGAACCGGGCAGAATCCCGCACGCCCTGACAGAGGCGTACGGCGCCAAACTCTTCGATTTTATCGTCAAACCGCCCTGCGGGTCAATGCGAGCCGCGGCGAGCCGCGCTGACTCCGGCCGGCCTCCCATTGTCCGAAACTCCAATCGGTCGGCGTCTGACGGCGTTGAGAAAAGAAAATTCCGCAAACCCGAGCGAAACAAAAAGCTAAACGTCTGGTCTTTCAGTTCCAAGCTAAAGCAAGACGCCGACTCTGCCAGTTTCCTGCCATAAGGACGCCTGAAATGAGCATTCAGCGCATGTTGCAGACGTTGCTCGCCGGAGCCGCAAGTCTCGTTCCGACGTCGTTGGCCGCCGCCCAACCAACGCCCCTCGCCAAAACACCCGCATTCGAGGTCGCCAGCGTCAGGCAGAATACGAATCCCTTTTCGGGCTGGCGCCTGATCTTCACTCCCGACGGCGTCGACGGTCTGAACGTCACCCTGCAATATGCAATTCAGTTTGCCTACGGCGTGTATGACGATAAGCTCTGGTCGGGGGGGCCGGCGTGGCTCGGCGAGCGGCGGTTCAACATACAGGCGAAGTTCGACGTCTCCCAATACCCCCATCCGACCAGGGAACAGCGCCAGGCCATGATGCAACAGCTCCTCGCCGACCGGTTTAAGCTGGTAGTGCACCACGCGACCAGGGAGTTCCCGCTCTACGACTTGGTGGTCGCCAAAAACGGCTCCAAACTCGCCGAGGCCAAGCCTGCGGACGTCGAGCGCAGTCACCTCGACGGGGCGGCGGAGTGCCTCCACTCCCTCCCTGCGCATCGAGGCGGCCACGCCTATCAGGGATGCTCCATGCGGGATCTGGCGTCGAGCCTGTCGTACATCCGCGAAGTCGGCCGCACTGTCGTGGATAAAACCGGCCTCACCGGCCGGTATACCTTCGAGCTCGATTGGACGCCGGAAGACGGGCCGGCTTCAACGGCGTCCGATGCGGCTTATCCCGCCCTCTTCACTGCGCTCAAGGAACAGCTTGGCTTGGAACTGAAGCCCTCCAAGGGGCCACTCGACACCATCGTCATCGATCACGTAGAAATGCCGTCACCGAACTGACCCCGCGGCTATACTTGCCCCATGCAGCCCGTCAGCATCGTGGCCACCGTCCTCAACGAAGCGCAGGACATCGGCCGCATGGTCGCCAGCCTCCTTGCCCAGGTCCCACCGCCGGCCGAGGTCATCGTGGTGGATGGCGGCTCGACCGACGGCACCTGGGAACTGCTCGCGGCAGCGCAACAACGCGACCCGCGCATGGTCGCTATCCGCGATGAATCCTGCAATCGGAAGTACTCCGAGTGCCCGATCTCACGCGGCCGTAACGTCGCCATCGCCGCCGCCCGCTCCGAAATCATTGCCTGCGCCGACGCCGGATGCACCTACGCACCAGGCTGGCTCGCAAACCTCACCGCGCCTCTCACAAGCGGCACGGCCCAATACGCCCTCGGCGGCACCTGTCTCCATCCCGCCGATCGCTCGATCTGGGACGTGGCCGCGGCGCCTTTTTTCAGCATTAAACTCGCGCCCGCCGAGCCCACCAAGTCCTGCACCGCCCGCTCCATGGCCTTCACAAAGCGGCTCTGGCAGCACATTGGCGGATTTCCCGAGGATGTGGCTTTCGGCGAGGATACGCTCTTCGATCTCGCCGCCCGCCGCCTGACGCTTCCTGCGTTTCCCGTCAACGCCAAGGCCTTCTACCACCCGAAAAACACCTTCCGCTCCGCCTGCCACAAGATGGCCTTCTACGCGCTGAGCGACGGCCGGAACCGGGTCCGGCACACGCGCCTCATCCGCAACGCGGCGCGCTGCGTGCTGGAGATCGCAGCCCTCGCACTCGTGCCCTGGACCCGCCTGCCGCTCGCCGGAGTCTTTCTGATCGAGTGCTGGCACGCCTACCGCCGCGACTGGCGCTATCTTCCGCGCTTCGGCCCGCGCGCCATCGCTGCCCGCTTTGTCTTTTCCGTAGGTGTTCCCTGGGTGGTAGCCGTTAGCCAGATCCGCGGCCTGATCGGCACCAAAGCCCTGACCAACCGCCAGAACCTCAGCGCGTAGCGTTCCGCCAACTTGTACCGATACGAATTGGGCGCTCCAGAGCCTGCCCTGAGTTTGTCGAAGGGCCTCGCTTCTGAGCCTGGGATCGATCCACTACCTCAAGCCGCCATCCGCTGCCGCAGCCATCGCTGCGCCGGCTTCTCAACGAAATGCAGCGCCAGCAGCGCCATCACGATCAGCAGCGCATAGCTGATCCACGGGTCGAATTGGCTCAATCCCAGCTTGTTCAGAATGTGCGAGTTGTGAATCAAATTCCAGAAGTTGAAGTGCAGCAGATATAAGCAGTAGCTGGCCTCGCCCACAAACACCAGCGGCCGGAAGCCGAGCAGGCTGGCCAGCGGATTCTCGCCCGCCAGCCCCAGCACGATGCACCCGAACAGCGGCATTAAAAGCCCGTCGTGGGCCAGGGCAAACGGAATTAAACGGCCCAGCGACAGCAGCCCGAAGATGGCCCCGAACCCGAAGACGCCCAGGAAGAAGCGCACGCGGCTGGCCCGCTCGATCATCTGGTCCAGGCTGGCCAGCATCACCCCGAAGACGAAGCTGGCCAGGTGCGGCAGCGGCGTAAACTTCAGCGCCTGCAGCCAAGGCCCGTAGCTCCAGCGGTTGGGGTGGGCAATGCCGTCGGGGTTGAGCGCAATGTAAAGCGTGCCCGGAATCAGCCCCAGCGCCCAGATGCCGGCCATGCGCATCAGGTGCGGCGCCATGCGCTCGGGCTTCTTCCACTCCGCCATCCAGGGGAAGACGAAGTAGAAAAACGCCTCGGACGACATGGTCCACGCCGGCGTGTTCAGAAACGTGGCGATCGACGGCGCCCACCCCTGCAAGAGCAGTGGCGTAAGCACCATCCCCGTCCAGAACATCTCGTGCGAATACGCCTTGTACGCCGAACCGAGCACCTGCCAACTGAGCAGTAGACTGATGATATAAATCGGATAGATGCGGATGAAGCGCGACTTCCAGAACCGCACCTTGTCCAGTTGCCCAGCCCGCGCCCGCCCCGAGTGGTTATAAGCCAGCACAAATCCAGAGAGCAAAATGAAGTAGCTCACCGCGGCGTATCCAGCGTTGACGACCGGAGCCAGAAAGCCGAACCACTTTGGATTGGAGAAATGAAAGAGGACGATGTCGATGGCCGCAAAGCAGCGCAGGCCCGTCAATGCATCCAACCGTACTGGCCTGCTCGCAACCACTTTAAGTTAGACGCTTCCTGCCACTCGCTTTGTACGAACTTCCAATTAAAAATTGCCATGCGTGCCAGAGCGATCCGCCGAAGTTCCTATTCCCTATTCCCTGTTCCCTATTCCCTGTTTTCACGCCGTCACCAGCGACCCGACCTTTTCGCCCAGCACCACTCGCCGGATGTTTCCCGGCTGGTTCATGTTGAAGACGATCATAGGCAGATTATTGTCCTTGCACAGGCTGACGGCTGTGAGGTCCATCACCTTAAGCCCCAACTGCAGGATCTCCATATAGGTAATCTCTTCGTACTTGACGGCGTCTTTCACCAGCACCGGATCGGCGTTGTAAATGCCTTCTACCTTGGTGCCTTTCAGCAGCACATCGGCCTTGATCTCCATGGCGCGCAGGCTGGCCGCGGTGTCGGTCGAGAAGAAGGGATTGCCGGTGCCGGCGGCAAAGACAACCACGCGGCCTTTTTCGAGGTGCCGCGTCGCCCGCCGGCGGATATAGGGCTCGGCAATCTGGTTCATCAATACGGCGGTCATCACGCGGCACTGCACGCCCAGCTTTTCAAGCGCATCCTGCAGGGCAATGGCGTTGATCACGGTGGAGAGCATGCCCATGTTGTCCGCGCTCACGCGGTCCATCTCCTTGGCCTGCTCCTCGACGCCGCGGAAGAAGTTGCCCCCCCCCACGACCACGGCGATCTCCACCCCCAGCGCGTGGACTTCCGCGATCTCGGTAGTAATCTCAGCTACTTTGTCGGCATCGAGGCCGAAACCGCGCAGCCCGGCGAGAGCCTCGCCGGAAAGCTTGAGAACGATCCGCTTGTACATGCTTCACCGAGTATCGCACAGGCGCGAATCATGCGCCGCCGCGATTCAGGAATAAAGGAAGGGGTTGGGAGCAGGCTTCAGGCGCCGCGCTTCTCCAGGTTGTCGAGCCGCGCGTCGTGCTGGCCGAGAGTTCGGTAGAATCCGCGCAAATCGGCTTCGATGCGGTCCAGACGACCCTCAATGCGGCCGAGCCTTACTTCCATCCGCTGGTCCATTCCATCCATTCGATGCTCAAGCCCAATGACGGACCGTTGATTCAGAAGAATTCCGACCAGCACCGTGACGGTGGGCAATCCCGCGGCGATAAACAATTGCAGGTCGTTCATCTCTCGAGCGTACCTCAGAATGCGATGATTTGTAAAGGCTTGCGCCCTCTCAATGCAGGCAGCCCAAGCAATAAAAAGCCCGAAGCGATCGCCTCGGGCCTTGATCTTGAACGCTCGTTCAGCCGCGCCTACTCCGCCGCCTCAACCGCCTTGGTCTGCGCCACGGTCCAATCCGGCGCGCCCACCTTGAACCGCGCGAACCGCCGCACCGTGATGTTTTCGCCCAGCTTTGCCACCTTCTGCGCGATCAGCTCCTTGATGCTCACCGCCTGGTCCTTGATGAACGGCTGCTCGAGAAGGCAAACCTCCTCGTAAAACTTGCTCATCTTGCCCTCGACGATGCGCTCGATCACCGGAGCCGGCTTGCCCGTCGCCGCCGCCTGCGCACGATAGATCTCTTTCTCCCGCTCGAGGTCGGACGGGGTCACGTCCTCCGGCTTCACATAGCGCGGGTCGCTGGCAGCGATGTGCATAGAAACGTCCTTGAGCAGTTCCTGGAAGTCCGGCGTCCGCGCCACAAAGTCGCTCTCGCAGTTCAGCTCCAGCAGCACGCCGATCTTTCCGCCCGCGTGGATGTAGGTCCCGATCAGGCCCTCGTTGGTGGTCCGCGAGGCCTTTTTTTGCGCCGAGGCCATGCCCCGCTTGCGCAGCACCACAAACGCCTCTTCGATGTCGCCCTTGGCCTCCTGCAGAGCCTTCAGGCAGTCGCCCATCGGCGCTCCGGACTTTTCACGGAGCTCCTTCACCAACTTTGCATCGATCTTCTCACTCACAGTAGTCATCTCTTTTCCCAGTCTCGGCCCAGCTCGGGCCCAATCTCGCTGAACCGTTCAGGCCGGCCATCGGCCCACACAAAAAGAGCGTGGCGCGCCAACGGGACGGCCACGCTCCCTTGTGATACGCACACCCGGTGCGCCCAAAGATTAGTCGCCGCCCTCGAGCGCTTCCGCTTCTTCAAGCAGGGCCGCAACCGCCGCCGGCGCCTTGCGAATTCCGCCGCCCAGCGCCGCCTCCAGATCCACTACGTCGCTCGCAGACACCTCGGCCGCCGCCTCGCTCGCTTCGCCCGCCTCGGCCGCGACCGGCTCCGGCAGCTCCTCCGCAAACGCCTTGTCGCCCACCAGGTTCACGCCCTCCGCGGCCGAATCCGCAATCTTCGAGGTAAACAGCCGGATCGCCCTGAGCGCGTCGTCGTTGCCCGGAATCACGTAGTCCACCACGGTCGGGTCGCAGTTCGTGTCCACCACCGCAACCACGGGAATGCCCAGCTTGCGCGCTTCCTTCACCGCGATGGCCTCGTTGTTCGAGTCCACGATGAACAGCGCGTCCGGCAGCCGCTTCATGGTCTTGATGCCGGCCAGGTTCGCCTGCAAATGCTTGCGCTCCCGCTCCAGGCGAATGACTTCCTTCTTGGTCAGCAGGTCGTAGCGGCCATCCACGGCCATCTCATCCAGTTCCTGAAGGCGCTTTACACTCTTCTGCACCGTCACCCAGTTGGTCAGCAACCCGCCCAGCCAGCGCTGGTTGATGTAGGGCATGCCCGCCCGCGTCGCCTCTTCGGCAATCGCATCCTGCGCCTGCCGCTTGGTGCCCACAAACAGGATCGTCCGGCCCTGCGAGCAGAGATCGGTGACAAACTTCGACGCGTCCTTGAAGAGCTTGAGCGTCTTCTGCAGGTCGATGATGTAAATGCCGTTGCGCTCCCCGAAGATGTACTCCTTCATCTTGGGGTTCCAGCGTTTGGTCTGATGCCCGAAGTGGACTCCCGCTTCGAGCAGCTCCTTCATGGTGATATTGGCCAATGGCCCTCCTTGTTGGACTGCATCCGGGCTAACCTTCGTCTGGCCCGGATTGAACCCGCTGTTGCGGGAGATTTGGAACCGAGTTCACAGTTCTTAGTTCGTAGTTCACAGTTGCCGGCGGCATCGGCCAAGCCCGGAAAACTGTGAACTGTGAACTACGAACTATCTCTTGCTGAACTGGAACCGCTTGCGGGCGCCCTTCTGCCCGTACTTCTTGCGTTCCTTCACCCGCGCATCGCGCGTCAGCAGGCCCTCGGCCTTGAGCGTCTTGCGCAGCTCCGGATTGAACTCGATCAACGCGCGGGCCACGCCCATCTTCACGGCATCGGCCTGCGCGGCCACGCCGCCGCCGCTCACCGTGGTCACCACGTCGAAGCTCGAAGCCAGATCGGCCACAGCCAGCGTCTTCTTGGCCGATACCCGCTGCTGCTCGGTAACAAAGTGCTCGTCGAAGCCTTTGCCGTTGACCTTCCACTCGCCCGTGCCGGGACGCAAAAACACCCGCGCAACGGCCGACTTGCGCCGCCCCGTCCCGTAATACTGAACCAGATCTGCCATTCGTTTCCTCTTAGCTCTCAACTATTAGCTTTTTGCCTGTCTGTTCTTCTAATCCGTCTTGTACCTTTCGCCTCAGCCCCTTCGCTTTTGCAAACCAGAAGCTAAAGCTAATGGCTAGAAGCCAAAAAGCTGTTTGACTACTTAATCTCCAACGCCACCGGCTGCTGCGCCAGGTGCGGATGCTTGTCGCCGCGGTAAACCTTCAGCTTCGATCCCATGGCCCGCCCCAT
>JBOGLX010000160.1:0-30607 GCA_050745765.1 Occallatibacter sp.
GTTCACGCCCGCCGCGCCCGAGCCGGTCAAGGCAATCTGAGGCGCGATGCGCACCCGCTTGCCGTTCACGCCAATCGGCGCGTTGTCCGCGATAGGCTGCAGGCCGGCCAGCAGGATCGACTCTCCGGTGGTTGGCGCCAACATGCCGGCCGTCAATGGATAGGTGTTGCTCTGCGGGGTCCACGCCGTCAGCGGCAGATTGGCGAGCGGGAGCAACTGGCTCTGCACATAGACCGTGGTCTTGCGTGTGTCGTTGACGAAGCTTTTGAGCAGCGAGTCCGCGCTCGTCTTCGCTGAAGCCGTCGTGGACGGTTGAATGGCGCTCGCCGCCATCGTCAACTGCGTCGTCTTCGCGGTCAGCGCGTAGAACGCCGGGTTCGACTCGGTGGCGGATGCAATCTGAAACACAGCCACGGTTCCGCCGTCGATCATCACCGCCCACTCGAGCATGGCCGGCGTGGAATTGGCGCTGCTCGCCGTGGGGTTTAGACCGGAGTAGGAGTTATCGAGATTGATGGTCGAGTTGCCGGCGTAGACCCAGGGCCAATCCAACGGCGGCGTGCCTGGATATGCAACCTTTGGGTAAGGCGGAATGTGCTGGAGCGTCGTCGAAGTAAACAGTCCCGGAGGCGGAGCGTTGGCCCCGTAGAGCGCCGCCTTGGTGCGGAAGACATAAAGGCAGACCGCGCTCTCGCCCTTCGCGAAACCGGAGGGCAGCGGTTGGTCCCATGTGATAAATGTGTTGCCGCCAACGGAATCGATGCTCACAGAAGTGACAAAGCACACCGCGGCTTGGCTGTTCGCCGACGGCACGCCGTTGGATGTGCTCAGAAACAGCAGCACATTGCCAACCTGAATGTTGTTCGAAGTACCGGCTATCCACGTCGAAGTATCGCCGCCGTTCAGTTGCCAGGGCTGCGAGGTCGCCGCGGGAATTGCGTTGTTGGCGATAGTTGCCGTGAGCGCAGACGAAGTCTCGAAGATCTGCGGCGATTGTCCCGGCCCCGGCACGCTCTGCACGCGGGTTCCGGCGGCAATGGGCACAATGGCCGGCGAGCTTGCCGCCGTGGCCAGCGTAAATGCGAGCACGGTGGAGGCGCTCACGCCGGGGGAGGGTTTGTAACCGACCAGCCGCGCCAGCTCGAAAACGCTGCGGCCCTCGATGGCGGTGCCCAGATAGGCTTCATTGGCGAGCCGCTCGGTGTAGAAGGTGAGAATATCGAGCACTTCCGACCATGCGTCTACGAGCGCGATAGAAAAGTCGCCGCTCGAGCGCGTGCGCAGCCCGGCCAGCGCGGGCACATTCGATCCCGAGAGCGCGGCCTCCATCGTCGCGAGGAATGTCGCATAGACTCCCACGCGATAATCGATCGCCGGCAGTCCGGGCCGGTTCGCAATTGCCACCGGCGTCAATTGCGTCACACCCGTGCAGCAACCGCAAAGTTGCGCTCCCGTACTTGTGCAGCCGCAGCTCATTTTCCACCATCCATCTTGAGCGTCAGCAGACCTCTGTCCGCGTGATTGGGATCGTTGTTGCAGCAGGGAATCTCGACCGCGGCCATCGTCAGCTCCGCGGGCGGCGCAGCGCCGGCCGGCATCGGTGAGTCCATGCGCTCAAACGTATTCAGCGTCATCGCGGCAACGCCCGCAACCGTCTGCGCCGCGGCAATAATCGGGCTCGCGTACACCGTTTGCCCGAACTGGAAATTGGACGCGTTCAAAAATCCCGGCGTTCCCGTGCAGCTATCGCCGGTCACCAGCAGCTTCCGGAGCGCCGCATACACATCCCCTTGGAAGAATCCCGGCGCAACGCAGATTTCGAGGCCGATATTGAGGCCGACAAAAATCGCTTCCTCGACCACCATATCCGTGCCCATCATGCGCAGCATGTTCAGGCCGGACTTGACCTGCGCGGCGAGTGAGCTGCTCCACGCGCCCAGGGGATCGATGCTCACAAAGGCCGAGTACCACGATCCCGTCCAGCGCAGCGTGCCCTGCGCCTGGCTCACGCCCGCGAGCGTAGCGGCCATGGCGCCGTAGTCGGCCGCGGTCACGCAGCGCATCTGGCTCTGGAAGGCGAACGGCGCGACTTGCACGATGTGCTGCATAGTCTCTGGATCGACGCCGCCGGCCGCGGCCAGCGGATTGCGCACGCCCGTGATCCCCGCGCCCCCAACCATCAAAATGTGGGCCAGAGCCTCGCGGCCCACATTGCCCGCCGCGCCGTTGCCGGTGCGATAGGTCGCTGCGAAGGCGACTCCGGCCGATGGCGCTTCGCCATAAGTCCCGTCGCCAAAGCGCAAGTGCGCCGTTCCATCCCACTCGATCTCGGGAATGAATCCGGCGAACTCGCCGTCTTTGCTCAAGAGGTCCTCGACCGGCTGCCAGCTTTGGCCGTCGTCGCTATTCACTGAAATTTGCGGCGTTGCCGTTGAAGCGTCAGGCGCGAGAAAACTCGAAGCGGAAGGCATCTGCGCCGGCGGTACATTCGTGTTGTAGGCGGCCGCAAAGGTCAGCGGCTGGTTCGCGAGCACGGGCTCGAAGTACGGCTGCGGAACGCGGGCGCCGGCCGCCGTTGCGCAGTTGCATCCAACCCCTGGCACTGGCGCAGGCGGTGCAGTCGGAACCGTGCCCAGCGGCTCGTTTATGGTCCAAGTACCCTGGTCCGCGGCAATCACGTTTCCGTGCGCCACCGATACGCCGGAGATCGGCAAGCCGGCGCTCGATGTCGACGAAATGCACATTGGAAACGGCAGCGCATCCTCGCTGTTCCATGCAATGTTGGTCAGCAGCGCCTGCGGATTGACCGGATCGGCAAGCGGCTTGCCGCTATGATCGGTGGTCGACGCGTAAGTGAGGCGCACTGCCCATCGATGCGCGGGATCGGCATCGGCCGCGTTGCCGGTCACGGGCCCCTTGACCTCCTCGAACATCAGCACCTGACCCGCAGCAAGGCTCGAGTACGCGCCCGCGGGGGGCGCGCCGGTAAGCGTGGCCTGGGTTGCTCCCGCGGGCAGACAGCACGCGCCCCCGCCCCAGTTATAAAAATTCATCTGGTTCTGCTCGGGGTAAAGTGTGAGAGCCTCCATGCATTCAAAGACAGGACCGGGACCGCTCTGAAGCTTCGAAGCCGCATACGGGTTCTCGTTGGGATCGATCGATGCGCCGATCCCCGGAACCAGCGGAAAGAACTGCGTCCCTGCGGGAACCGTTATGTTCTCTAAGCTCGCGGCAACGCAGATCCAGGCGCGCGCGTTTGCGCCTTCGCTCACTTGGTAGTCCACCAGCCGCGCATGCCGCCGCAGCGAGATGCGGCTGCGCGCGGTGCCGATGTAGGCCTCCGTGTTCACCGCGTCCTGCAGATAGCTGACGCGGTCGGCGGCGTAGGCCAGCGCTTCGACGAGCGCGATTCCGGGGTCCGCCTCATGCGTCTCCGTCCACGAGGGAACCAGCACCGCGATGCGGTCGAGCATCGCCTGGCGGAAGCCGTCGTAATCGCGCGCCAGGTAATGAATGTCGGGCGGCGCGGCGAGCGTCGAAGGGCAGCATTGCGACGCGCGGCAATCGACCGGCGTGGGGCAGCCGGCCTTGAATGAAAACACCGCCGTGTTCAGTTGCGAATCGATCCCCGGCGGTGGATCGGAATTGGCCGGGCTCACGACGAGCGTCAGCGTGTACGGCGAAAAATCTCCAGTGCCGTTCAGTTGAACCGTGATGGTGAGCGGGTCTTCGCTGGTCGCCGGCAAAATGTTCGTGACCTGCAGAACCGTATCGCCGGTAAGAGAAATATTGTCCGCCGCGAGCGCGAGGCCAAGCGCGGGCTTTAGAAACGTCAGCGCCAACTGCGTACCGCATCCCGCCGCGCCCAGCACTTCGAGATAGTCCAGGCCGTTCACGCCCGGCGTCTGCAGCACCAGCTCGCGGCGTTGTTGGTCTTTGCAGAAGACGATCATTGCGTTGGCCCCGCGTAGAGGAACTGTTGCGATTGCTGCTGCTGATTGGCCACCAGCGTGTACACCACGGTGACTTGCAAGACGGAATCCTCAGCCACCACTACGACCGAGTTGACGCGAATCAAATCGGAGAGCCACTGCTGCAACCCGGCCTGGATGGCCTGCTGCTGCGCGGCTGCGAGCACGTCGCTGTTGGGCGCAAACACAAGTTGCGCCGTGCCGCTGCCGAAGGTGGGCAGGTTCACGCGCTCGCCCGGCGAGGTGAACAGAATCAGCTCGATCATGTCGTAAACGTGATCGGACAGCGAAGCCTGCGCCGTACGGCCCGTCGAGTCAAACGAAAATGGAAAGGCGAGATTCATCCAATCCTCACATCGCCTGCACACGCGTCTGCATAGTGACCGGCAAAAGCGTTCCCGCTCCGGGCGCGGTCACGCCCACGCCCGACTGCACCGCCAGCGGCTGGCCCATCGAAGTCACGCGCAGCGTACCCAGCACCCACTGCCCCGTAACGCACGGCGGCAGCGGCGGAGGAACCAGCGGGCAGCCGGCAACCACCCAAGGCGCCGCGATGGTAGCCGTGGGCATGCCCGTCACCAGCACTCGCGGATTCGGAACAGACGGCATAGCTTGTCCGCCGTGCGCGCACATCACCACAGCTCCCTGATGCAAAAGAAATCCAGCCATCAAATCACCTCCAGCGCGCCTTCGTTGACCGTCACCGAGGGCCCTTCCATCAAAATCGTTGCGCCTTGCCCATTGCTGATGATGATTCCCGTGTCGGAGATCGAGATCATCGCGCCCGCCGTCGTCTTCAGCAGGATTCCCCCCGTCGGCCCCGGCACATCGCTGATCATCAATGTGTTCTGCCCCACCGTCTGGATCACCACTGCCTGCAATCCCGGCGGCGTGGCCAGCGCCAGGGCCGGCGTTTCCGCCATGGTTCCGAAAAAGCAGCCGGTCCAGATGGGGTAATCCGGATCGCCCTGTTCGTACTCGACCCAGACGCCCGAACCGATCTCGGGCACGGCGTAAAACCCGTTCTGAATGCCGGCAAAGGGCAGGCAGGGCATGGCCCATGTGGACGGAATCACGTTCGACACGTCCGGCACCATCACCATTAAACGGCCAATCATCATCGGATCGACGTTGTCGATCACCGTGCCGCGAAACTTGCCGTAGTGTTGCCCGTTCACTCGTTCGCCCTTTCACAAAACTCGACCAAAACCAGTGCCGCACGCAGTGCCTAGAACGGAAGCGATGGAACCACCGGCGTATTCGCAACCAAAGCGTTGCGCTTTAAAACAAAACTCTCTTTGTACTCGCCCGGCTTGATGCGATGCGTAGCCTGATCCACATAGTGCATGCCGTCGAACGCAATCCCGGCGCCGCGCACGCCCACCAGGCTGCGCGCCCTGAGCGGCTGCCCGTAGCGCATCACATCGAGCGTCCCATCGCCCACCACTACGTCGGAGGTCTCGGTCACGCGCGCAAATCCCTTCATCAGCGCGATTGCCGGGTTCAACTTGGCCGTGCCCCACTCGAATTCGATTTTTTGCGGCGGCATCACCGCCAACCCCATCGGCGGGCTGAACGGCGTGACCGGCGGAATGGGAATGGGAATCGGAATCTTGGTGATGGGGTCCTGAATAAAGACAATCGGCAGCACCGCATTTTGCGGCTCATAGCGAAAGTTCAGGCTCTCCACGTTGGTCCACGTATCCATGTTCACGTTGAGCGCGGTCTGCGGCGTGCCGAACCGCGTCTGCGGTCCCCAGTAAGCCTGGCTCATTCCCGGCAGCGGTCCCGGCACGAGATAAAAAACGTAACCCACCTCCTCGGCCAGATGCTGCAGGTATTTGTAGTCCGTCTTCTTCTGCCCTGGCGTCCGCAAAAGCGGAATCGGAATATCCGGCGCCGGCACCGGAATCACCTCCGGCACCACGCCGAACATGGCATATTTAGCCAGAATCACCAGCGCGCGCACGTCGGAGGACATGCCCGGATAAGGCAGGCCGCTGAAGTCGATCAGGTCCATGAGCGCGGTCAGGTCCTGGCCCGTAACCACAAGCTTCGATGAGCCGCTCATGGCGTCGGGCTGCACTTCGGTGTGCAGCACTATGCCGTCCATTAGCACCTGCGGAAGGCCAGGAAAGGTCACCAGCAACACTACGCGAACGATGGGCAGAGGCGCCCCGCCCGCGAGCAGGAAGAATGTCTCGATTATTCCCTTGTCCGCCACCGTAAAGATCAACTGAAAGCCGCTGCGTCCCGTCGCGCTCTCCGTGACCTCGACGGAGACTAGTGCGTCGGCAAGCGGCTTCGGGGCCGGTATGGGTTCCATCGGCCCGATCAGCAGCGTGAGATAGAGCGGACTAACCATTGCGCGCTCCCGGCGGAATTCCGCTCACCAGCGGAATAAGAATCGTGCGGCCAGGTTCGGCCGTGAGTTCATTCCCATCCTCGGCGCCGTTGGCGTCAGCGATCATCCAGAAGAGAATCGGATCGCCCAGGAAGCGTGCGGCGAGATTGTCGAGCCGATCGCCGGCGATCACGCTGTAGTTCTGCGTCCGCGAGTAAATAGTCATCCGCGGAACGATGCGCCGCGAAAGATACGAGACGACGAGGCCGTTCGCCAGCGCGATCTGCTCCACGCCGCTGCCGTAGTAGCGGCTGCTGGGATTGGTGGGCGCGCCCGTACCCACTCCGGATTGAACCAGCGCCGCCAGCGCGTTATCCATCGCAATCCCCTTTCCACGGAGTCATTGCTGCGCCATCGATTCCTTGCCAATCTGGTAAGCCATGTAAAGCGCGCCCGCCGGCGTCAGGAAGCCCACGTCGTTTACGTTGAGCACGCGCATGGAGAGCGCAACCTTGGCGCGAATCGGATTCAACTGCGGATCGAAGGCTTCCTCGGTAATCTCGATCCCCGTCAGCCGCACCGGTGTTACCCGATTCGTTCCCCAGGCAAACAGCGTGAGGTTCGACGACATGGGCAGAATCTCGATGGTGCCCACGAGCGAAAGAACCTCGTTCGCGATCAGCAGCGCGCTCGCCGGATAAACCAGCAGTTCGAGCGTCGATAACTGCGGCGCAATCCCCACCCGCATCGTTGTTGCATCCTGCGCCGCAAGCAGATCCGTGGCGTCGATCTCGATCTCGCACGAAATTGTCTCAATCGGCGGGCCTTTGAGCCGCAGCACTTCGGTGCGGTCGGGCAGGTCGCCCACGCTCTGCGGTTGCAGGCTGCGCTTTATGCTCTCCGGGTTGTATTCGAAATTGATGGTGTTCAGAGGCACACCGGTGTTCGGTTCGAGCACCAGAATTGCGCCCTTCACCAGCAGAGGCGAGACGTTATACATGACGGTGCGCCTCCCCACGGCTTGCATTTGTTGAAGCAGGCGAGCCGCTCTGTCGATGTGCGCTCACCCTGCGCGCGATGGAATCGACGACTTGTCGAGCAGCCTGCGCAGCCGTCGCGCCCGGTTTGAGCTGCCCCGCATCGAGCGCCGGGATTCGCACGCGGGCGCCGCCGTTAAACACATTTGCGGCTCCGCTGGCAGCCCACTCTTGTAGCCGCTCTTCGAGAGCGCGGGCAAACTGCCGCTGCCGCGCCTCCGGCAGCCCCTCGATTACCACGCGGCCGATGTGCAAATGAACGGCTTTCATTCCCACCCCCTGGTCTCGGCCGCGGACAGCGGCTTTTCGAGCTTTGCGTACTCTGTGCGCGCCGCCTCCAAAACATGACTCATCGCGATCGCGGTTCCCGCATCGGCCGCTAGAAACGCAGCCAGCAGCGCGATGTTGCGAATCGATCCCCCGGTCACGTTCAACTGCGAAAGCTTTTCGTAGTCGAGCGCCGAGGTGGGCGCGGCCGAGGGGAATACCGTGCGCCAGATACGCTCGCGGCTGGGCGCGTCGGGAAACGGAAACTGCACAACAAAGCGCAGCCGCCGCTGAAACGCGGTGTCCAGCGCGCTCTGCATATTCGTGGTCAGGATGGCAATGCCGCGGTACGACTCCATCCGCTGCAACAGGTAGCTCACTTCCAGATTGGCGTAGCGGTCGTGGCTGTCGCGCACCTGGCTGCGCTTGCCGAAGAGCGCATCGGCCTCGTCGAAGAGCAGAATTGCTCCGCTGCGCTCGGCGGCGGCGAAGATCTTGCGCAGATGTTTCTCTGTCTCGCCGATATATTTGCTGACCACGGTGGCCAAGTCGATCTGGTAAAGGTCGCGGTCCAACTCGCGCGCCAGCACGCCCGCGGCCATGGTCTTGCCCGTTCCGCTCGGTCCGGAAAACAATGCGGAAAGCCCCAGCCCGCGCCTGTACTGCGCGGCAAATCCCCACTGTTCATGCACCACTGCCGCCTGCCGCGCGTGGACCGCGATCTGCCGCAGAGTGCCGGTCTGCGCCTCGGGCAGAACCAGGTCAGCCCACTCCGCGCAGTTCTCCACATGCACCGCCAGTTCATCGAGCGAGCGCCGCGCCGCCCTGCGGCATAGCGTCCATGCCGCCGCATTCAACGCGCTTTCGGCGGCAGCAACCGGCAGACCCAGCGCGGCTTCTTCTTCGATCGCCTCCGCGGTCTCGCGAATCTCAGCGGCATCGAGCGCGAAGGCTTCGACCATCCGATCCAGAACCGGTTCCAGCGCACTGGCAAGCGGACCCAGACGCCGCTGCCATTCGGCCTTTCGTTCGTCGGCGCTCATCGTGGGCGCGGCCAGCCGCAGCCCGCTCAGCCGGTCCGCAGCCGAGCCGTCCTGCACTTCGACGGCCACCGGCGCGCTCACGCGACGCAACCATGCTTCGAGAATGGCCGCATTCTCCAGCCGCTCCGTTCTGACCAGCAGCGCCGCCGGCCACAGCGCGGCTTCGCGGGTGTAGGCTCGGGCCAGCCGTTCCCGATCGGCGGCCGCTTCAGGCAGGTCGCCGGCATCCAGCACCCATGCGTGCAGCCCGACCCTGCGGCACAGTGCATGAAACAATGCCGTTCGCGCATCTGTCTGGCCCCCAGTTAAAAGAATCGCGCCGGAGGCCGGTCGCCGCCAGTGCAGCGCACCGCGCGCCGCTGTCTCATTGAGCGCCGTGCTCCACGCGCCGGGCTGTTCGTCGTTCCCAGTGAGAGCATGGACCAGCAACTCCAGACGCTCGTCCGCGGCCGGCACCCCGAGCAGGAATTGCAGGATGCGTTCGTCGATCGCGAGCGGCGCTTCCAGCAGCGATCCCGGTCCCATCTCGATCAGCCGCCAGTAACGCAGCGGCCTCATGCGGCTCACGGCGCTCCAGTGCGGCTTTTCGAGCAGCGAGACTGCCAGTCCGAAAGTGGGCGCTGGCGCGTCCGGCTGCAGCGCCGCAAGCGCAGTGTTGAAGCGCCGATCGAGCGCCGCGCCCGCACATAGCAGCAGAATGTCCGTCTCGAATTCGCTCAAGCCGAAGACTTCGCGCAGCTTTGGAACGGGATCCCAACGCTCGGGAAGGCCGGCATCAGGAGCAGAGAGCGTTGGCGAAGGCCCGGTCGCGCTGTACGCCGCCGCATCGCCATCTCCCCGGTTCGCGATCTGGCGCGAAAGACATTGATAGACGCGCTCCAGTTCCGTCCACAACGGCAGCGCTTCGCGCGCCGGCGTTTCATCGGGCTTGCGCACCTCGCGGCTGTTCCCCAGCTTCGGCGCCTCGCGGCCTTCGCGCTCCACTTCCAACTCGTGGCCAACCATCATGCGCTCACCTCCACCTGCGGCAGCCATTGGCCATAGGTCGGACTGGCCTGATTGGTGTCCTGCGTCAGCAGGCTCTGCGCTCCGTCCACTTCAACGCGCAGTGGATAGGTTCCCACCGCGATCGTCGAAGGCACTGTAACGCTCACAACGGTGGAAGTGGACGGCGGGCCGAGCGCGCCCGGCGTCTGCGGAATTGCCTGGTCGCCGATGTAAACCACCACCGTTTGCGTATTGCCCACCGCGGGAGAAACATTAATTGCCAACGGCTGCCCTTGCATAGCCTGATAGGGCGGCATGGCCGGCAGGGTCGGCGGCTCAACAGTGGGTATCAACTGAAACGGAACCGGATTGGAAGCAAAGCACGGATGCGGTGTGGACGAGGACGGAAAAGTTACATTGCACATTACGCGGACATTTGAAACGCCGGCCGCGAGCGTGGCCGGTACATTGACGCGCACGCAGTTGCCCTGCACCGTGGCCGCCGCGATGGGCTTGCCGTCGTTGAAAGAAACCAGGGTGTCGGACGGCGTGTCGGTAAGGAAGTTGCTGCCGTTGATGGTCATCGTCTGGCCGGCGGAGATCATCTGCGGCGAAACCGACGCAATCATTGGTCCGGTGAGCGGCATAGCCACCAGCGCCCGCTTCTGAACCGGCAGATTCGACTGGTAACTCTGCGTACCTTGAATCACGACAACTGAAACTTGATAGGACGTTGTGGGACGGTAACTGACCTGGAAGGCCGTCCACAGCCGGTAAATCTCCTCGGTGGTCAGCGCCTCCGGCGTAATGCGGATGTGCTCGATCTGGCTGGCCAGCGTGCTCGCCGAAACCAACTGCTGCTCGTTCGTGGGCGCGCCCGCGTCCAGCGCCGTCAGCGCCGTTTGAATCGCGCTGCGCGGGACCACCGGAGTGTTGTGAAAGACCTGCATCGCGAAGCCGAGCAGAATCTCCGGATCGAAGGGATTGGCGCCGTATGCCGTGACCAGGTAATGCAGATTGATGGCGAGCGGCGGATTGCCGAGCTGGGCGCCGCTGGAACTCATCGAAGGCAGCCCCAGGTTGCGCAGCGCAGGATTGATGCTGGCGTAATACATGAAGAGGTTCAGTTGCGCCGGCTCGTCCTGGCTTGTCGGAATCAGGTCCGGCGCTCTGTTGGTTACGCCCGGAGGCGAAAGCAGCACCGTCGAAGGCCCGCCCTCGGAAAGAGCCGCGGTCAACAGCGCCTTCAGCACCGCGCTCACGCCGCCGACGGCCAGATAATCGCTCATGCCCGCGCCTCCGGTTTACGGCGCAGAAATTCGTCCAGCGTAACTCGCGGACGGAATGGAGCCGCTTGCGGTCTCGGTTCCATGCGCGGCGCGCGCAGCTCGATGCTGCCAATGGAGATGTGAATCTCGGTCTTTTCTTCGGCAGGCGGCTGCGGATGCCGCGCGCTCAGCCGAGGTTCCCTCGACTCCGGGTGCTGGCTTTCCGCAACCTTTCGGTTGCGCTTTGCAATCTCCCACGTTTCTCTCCGCAAATCTTCATTCTTAAGCAAGCTCTCCGATTCACTTTCGGGACTATTTGCTTCCGCGAATTCAACTGCGCGTTCAAAAGAAGAGCCCTCGCGCCCCGGCATGCGTTTCTTCCGTGAATCGGGAGGCGGCGGCAGCGCAATCCTGCCTTCGATGCTCTCGCCATCCCGCTTTGCCACGGCTCCCGGATTCGCTCCCAGGCCGTAATCGTCCGGCTTGGCTTCCCAGGCATTCGCGCGCGGCGTTTGCGCGCGCAATGGAAGGTCACGCTCCTTTGCGTGCAGCTCGTGCTGTGCGCGCTCATGCGCTCGCGGCTCATTGCGATTCTCGAAAGCCTCGCCTCGCTTGCCGAGCTCGCTCTCATCGCGGCCGGGCGAGCGCAGCGCTGCTTCTGTTCCGCGGTCCGGCGCTTTCATCTCAAGCGCGGTCTCCCGCGCGATGACTGTCTCGCGAAATCCACTGACTGGCGGGCCAAAGCGCGGGGCCGTCACCGGCTGCACAGTGGGCAGCGCGCCCAGCGCACCCTTCGCCATTCTCTCCAGAACTCCGCTCATGTGCTCAACATCTCCAGGTACGCGCTGCGCCGCACGCTGCTCATGGCCGCGATCGCAGCCTCACTCCAGCCATAGGCGCCGGCCAGCTCATGAATCTCCGCCATCAATCGCCGCGCCGCAGCGCCTATCTCGCGCAGCAGAAACCGCACAATATCCATCTCGAGCAACGTCTGCATCCCGCACGCGGCGCAATCGAGCTGCACGCGAATCTCCGCCGCTGCATTCACTCGTTCGAATTGTTCGGCGAGCAGCGCGGCCGCCGGTTCGGGCTGCGCGGCAAGCCAGCGCGCCGCTGAATCCGCAGCGCCGGCGGGCTCCTCTCGGTCCTCAGCCGCATCGCAAACCTGCGCGGTTCGCGCCAGCAGAATAGCGCGCGCCTCTTCTTCGTTTTCCGCCTCGCTCGAAGCCAGAAGATCGAGCGTGTTCGCCGGCCGCATTGCAATGCCGGCATGTCCTCCAGCCGCCTCCATGCCCTGCGCGCGCAGGCCGCGCGCCAACTCCCACGCGTCCACGGCGAACTCCAGTTGCGCGCCGCACTCGGGGCAAACGGCGAAGCCTTCCATGCGCCGGCCCAGCGTCGCGGCCTGCAGCTCCAGCAGCAGCGCGTTGCGCTCGCCCAGTGAAAGGCGCGGCCATTCGCCCACCGGCCGCTCTGGACAGGCGAGAGCGAGCAACTCGAGCGCCGCCTTCTGCGCCGGCAATTCGCGGCTGCGCTCCCACGCTGTCAATAGCTCTTCACCCACGAGTCCGCGCATCGTTCTCCGTTCCCCGTCTTAATCTCCATACGGCAGATGAATTTTCAAGGCAATGAAACAGTGCGAGGCGAGCGGCAAAAGCGTCACTGCCGCTCAAAGGCCCGCGCCACCGCCGCTTCTCTACGCCGCGGTCGAGTTATAGCTCGTCTCTTTGGGTTCGGTCACGGACGTATCGCGTTCCCAACCTTCGTTCTCGAGAACGATGTGCTGGATAGCCACAGCGTTGGCGTTCGCGTCCAGATCCGGCATCGCCTGGTACTCGGAAACCCACGCGCGATAGACCTTGTAGCTGATCGCCAGTTGCCCCGCTTCGTTATAGAAGTCGAGAATCACGTCTTTGCGGAAGTCGGCCAGCGAAACCTCCGATCCCAGGCCGGCGCCCACCTGCCAGACCTTGGCCGCCCACGCCTCGAAGGCCAGGTCATGGGTCACGCCGCGCTCCAGCGTGATGGCTTTAAAGTCGCTCCGCCCCGGCGATTTGCGGCTGGTGCTGGGGTCGCCGCCCTCGCGATGCTTCACCACCTCCGTAGTCCGCGACAGCCCGGAACACTTACTCACTCCGGCTACATATTGCCCATCCCACTTCAGCCGGAACTTGAAGTTCTTGTAGGGATCGAAGCGCGTTGCATTCACCGTGAACTCTGCCATAATCTCCACCTCGTGTGCTGGTTAACGCCGGCTACTTCCGTCGCTCCGGCTGCTTTGCGCGCCATTGATGGAATAGAAGCCGGCAAAGACCGGGCCTGCAGGAGCAGGCCCGCTCAGGAGCCGGATTGCCCGGCCAGTTGCTGGATCTGGATCACCACAAACTCCGCCGGCATCAGCGGCGCAAAGCCGACCAGAATGTTCACCACGCCGTTGTCGATGTCGGTCTGGGTCGTGGTTTCGCTGTCGCACTTCACCAGGTAGGCCTGGTCCGGCGTTTGCCCCTGGAACGCGCCCTTCAGGAAAAGTGTCTGCATGAACGAGCTCACGTTGAGCCGGATCGCCGCCCACAGCGGCTCGTCGTTGGGCTGAAAAACCACCCACTGCGTTCCCTGGTAGAGGCTCGACTCCAGAAACAGCGCCATGCGCCGCACCGGAATGTACTTCCACTGGCTGGCCAGGGCGTCGGCGCCCACCAGTGTCCGCGCGCCCCACAGCACCGGCCCGTAGATGGGAAAGGTGCGGAAGCAGTTGAGCCCCAGCGGATTCAGCATGCCGTTCTCCGCGTCGTTCAACTGGTAGGTCATGTTCTGCACGCCGTTGAGCGTGGCCGAAATTCCGGCCGCCGCCGTCCACACGCCGCTTGCTCCGTCATTCTTGGCAAATACGCCGGCCACCACGCCCGAAGGCGCGAAGGTGCGCAATTGGCCGTTGTTGAGCAGGTCGGCCAGCCGCAGCCGGGGCCAGAACGCCGCGCCGTTTTGATCGACCACGCCGATGGTGTTGCTCTTCCAGTCCACTGCGCCGGACACGGTGTTCACATTCGGCGGAGGATCGATCAGCAGCATCGCCCGCGCCGTGTCGCAAAGGGTGATCGCGGCCGAATAGATCTCCACCGGGTTGATATTAGGGTCGAGCGAGTTGGGATTGCCGGGCAGCGCACGCGCCGCCTCGGGAATGCTGAGCAGGTTGAAGATCGGCACTTTGTTCAGCGCATAGATGCCGGAGAAGGTCAGCGGGTCGCCGATCAGCTCGGCGCTGTATGGCAGCCCTGTGGGCGCTGTGGCCGCGACTGAAGCGTAGTTCGGCGCGGAGGACGGGTTGCCCGTGCCCAGGGCGTAATGGGCCACATTGCTCGACGTTGGCATAGTGGTCGAGCCCAGGCCCAACGCTGCGGCTGCGTCGTTGGGCAGAGGCGACCCGGTGGGCGCGCCGAAGGAAGGAGGAGAATACGCATCGGGTTGATTGGGCAGCAGGAAATTCACGCGAATGCCCTGGGTCCCCGAGCCGTTGGGCGCCGCCGAGCACACCACCGAAGCTCCGGGAACGTTGATCGCCAGCGCGGTGTTGATGGCCTGTTGAAGCTGCGAGGCCAGGCCAGCGACGGTCTGCGGAATCGGCGACCCGCTGCCGAGGATCTTGATCAGCAGGGAACCAGCAGGAGAACCTCCCGTATAAACGGACGACGGCAGGCTCAGCGTCAGGCTGCAATCGGCGCTCGCTGTTGTCGCGGTTCCGCTGCCGCCCAGCGGGGTATTTACGCTTTCCAGGTAGTTAACGCTGCCGCTCACAAGCGTGTAAGACAACGGCGCCCCCTGGATGCCCGTGACGGTCAGCGCCGTGGGCGACGAGGGAAGATTGGTTGTGGAGACGCTTACCAACTGCGAGCCGTTGTCCGGATCGTTCACCACCGAGCCCACAAAGTTCTGGTAGCTGCTGTTGAGCGTGATAGCGGGGAAATATTCCTTGGTTCCGTCCGCCAGGCTGGACACCGTCAGATTGAAGGCCAGCGGGTCGGCAGTCAGATCCAGCCCCTGCACGTCCACGTCGAGAAGCACCTGGCCGTTGGCCCATTGGCCGCTGCTCAGCGCGCTGAAGGCCAGCTCCCCGGTGGCGGGAGTGGTTGTGGTTGCAGCGGTAAAGGGAGAGCCGAAAACCGCCTGCGCCCACGGCACCGGCGTCGGCGTCGAAGCTGCGGCTGGGTAGTGCATGGGCGTGCGCACCACGTAGCACTGCGCGCCGCCGTTCTGGAAAAACTGCTGCACGGCATAGCTGACCTCGCTGTTCGAGGCCAAGCCGCCGTAGAGCCGCTGGAAGTCGCCGAAGCTGAAGCACGCTTGCGCCCGGCTATCGATACCGCGGGCCGTGTAGCCCACAAAGGCGGCTATCGACGTGGACGCGGCGGCGATGTTGTGTACCGGGCTTGGCAACTCCTGGATGTAGACACCAGGGTAGGTGTACGCAGTGGACATAGCTTTCCTCCTGCCGCTATCGATACATTTAGGCAACTAGGCAACGCAAGAGACTTCAGAACTGAAAGAGGGAGCCCGGGAGTCCGCTGGAACGGGTGAGAATGTGGACTCAACCAAGGTAATTTTGAAAGGACTACAGTGTGAACCGGATTATGAAACTCAATCGCGGCCCGCGTCAAGCGCGCCTGTGGAAAACTCCGATTCAGCGCTCATGGTAAATGGTTTATAAGCGGTCCATTGCACGGGAAACAGCGGCCTGACCCGCTCGTTCCCGCGCCTTCATGCCTTCACCCGGTTCGGGCGCCTTTCGGTTCCGCAGCCGAGTTCTCGCATCCTGCCCAACCCGCCATAACCCAGACTGGGTCGCCGGGAACCAACCGGCGATTTCCTGCGTATGTGCAAACCATGCAATGCGTGGGTACATTAAGCTGGAGCGTGGTGGGGCTGGCGCCGAAACCCAAGCCGGCGCGGCTCCGCCCATCGCAACTCCGCTTTGAGACGCCGGGACGCGCCGCACCCAGACCGCGTGCCGCCGAGGCTCCTGAGGCTGGCGCCGGGGGATTGCCGCAGGCTCACCGGGTGCGCGTGGAGGGTCCGCTGGAGATCGACTGGTCCCAAATCGTGCGCCGCTGCATGGACGGCGATTCGGCCGCTTGGGCCGAGATGGTCCGCACCCACCACCGGCGCGTCTACGGCCTCTGCTACCGTTTTACCGGCAACGCGGCCGACGCCGAAGACCTCACGCAGGACGTTTTCCTGAAGATCTACTCGAATCTGACCAGCTTCGACACCGGGCGCGGCAGCCTGCAGGTTTGGATCACCACGATGACGCGCAACCACCTGGTGGACCACTTCCGGCGGACGCGCAACCTGCGCGCTACCGCGTCGCTCGACGACGGTTGGGAATCTACAGAAGATCTCAAGCCCCCAAAACTTATTGACCGGCTGGTGGCGCCTGGCGTCTCGCCACACGAGTCGGCCGCCCAAAAGGAACTTGCAAAAATGGTGCAGAGCGCCCTCGCCCGTGTCAGCGTGGACCTGCGCGAGGCCGTCATACTGAGAGACTTGCAGGACCTCGATTACAAGGAGATCGCCCAGGTGCTGGCCATTCCCGAGGGGACGGTGAAGTCCCGCATCAGCAGGGGCCGCGCGGAACTTGCGCGCCTGCTGGAACGTAATAGAAGGGAGGTGATGTAGCCATGGCGGATCGCGGATACATTCCGAGCTCGCCGGCATGCGGCCAGTGGGAGATGTTGCTGGCCGACGCGCTGGACGGGCATCTGAAGCCCGAGGACGAAGCCACGTTCGCGGCGCACATGGCCGCCTGCCCAGCCTGCACGGCGCTGTTCGAGGAGGCGCGCCGCGGCCGCGAGTGGCTGGAGTTTCTTTCGCCCGAGCCCGAGGTTCCCGCCGGCCTGCTTGAAAAAATCCTGGCGCAGACCGGACCGGGCCAGGTAGCCGGCTTCGGCCTGGTGACCGAAGCGGGTGGCGCGGCGGCGATGCCGCAGCCCTCCACCCCAGCACGCAAAGGCCGCGTGCCGGGGGCCCCGCTGTGGCAGCGCCCAGGATTCACGGGCCATGCGCGCCGCTATGCCGAGCCGCGGCTGCTGATGACGGCGGCCATGGCCTTCTTCTCCGTCGCGCTCACGCTTAACCTGACCGGCGTCCGGCTTAACAATCTGCATTGGTCCGAACTACGCCCCGGCACAGTCCGCTCGATCATGACCCGCCGCATCGTCACGGCCTCCATCCCCATCGTGCGCTACTACGACCGGCTGGTCTTCCTTTACCAGGTGGAATCGCGGATGAGGAATCTGCCCGGAAACGGCGAGGGCGAGAATCCGCCGCAACAGCAGCCGCGGCCGGCCGGACCGGGCGTTTCAAGACAGGACCCTGGACAGAACCCCGGCGGCAAGGATGGAGGATCGCGTCTGGACCCTCCCCAGCGCGCCGGCGGTCCAGTCAGTGACGTGTCGAGCGGCTATGTCGAGACCTCGCTCAAATTGCAAGTCCGGCCCTCTGTTTCGGCGATAAGGGCAATTCGCCGGTGGCCTGCAGCGCATTCTGTCAGCTCCGTATCAACGGTACAAGGGGCGGTACGGCAAAGGAGCACGATATGGACTGCGTAAATCACACTGGGGTAACTGCGACCGCCTACTGCCAAAGCTGCGGCAAGGCGCTCTGCGCACGCTGCGTGCGCACGGCGACCGGCGGCCAGATTTTCTGCGAGCCATGCTGGACCGCCTGGCAAAACATTGCGCAGCCGTTCGCCGTGCCAGTGAGCGCCGGGCCCAACCCATCGGTGGCCGCGGTGCTCGGCCTGATTCCCGGCGTGGGCGCCATGTACAACGGCCAGTTCTTCAAGGGCCTGATCCACGTGGTCATCTTCGCCGTGCTGGTCAGCATCACCGACCACTACGGCATCTTCGGAATCTTTATTGCCGCGTGGATTCTTTACCAGGCGTTCGAGGCCTATCACACGGCCAAGGCGCGGCGCGACGGCGAACCGCTGCCTGACCCGCTCGGTCTGAACGAGGTGGGCAACTGGCTTCACCTCGGGATGCAGACGGAATACAACCGGCAGCGGACACCCGCCGCGCAGGCGCAGCCGGGCACAGCCGGTCAGCCAAATCCCGAATCGCAACAACAAGGCGCTTACCAGCCGCCCTATCAGCAGGCCCCCTATCAACAGCCTTATCAAGGCCCGTATCAGGGCCCGTATCAGGGTCCGTATACGCCCCCGGCAGCCGGTTATACCGATCCCGGCTTTCCGCCCGTTCCGCCCATTCCTCCCGTACCGCCCGTACCGCCGCTCTACTGGCGGCGCAAGGAGCCCATCGGAGCACTGGTGCTGATCGCACTCGGCGTCCTGTTTCTGCTGGCGCAGATGGATGTGTTTTCCGGCCGCGTGTTTGCGTACATGTGGCCGCTGCTGCTGATCGGGCTGGGCGTATGGCTGTTCGTGCGCCGGCTCGGCGACACGCGTGGAGGTCCCAAATGAACCGCTACATTCTCATCCGCCGCCTCATGGGCCCGTGCGTCTTGCTTCTCCTGGGCGTGATTGCGCTCCTCAACCAGGCTCACCTTGTGAGCTGGGACCTGTTTGTCCCGCTGCTCTTGATTCTTATCGGCGTGCTCAAGCTGGCGGAGCGGGCGGCGCTTGCTTCAGGGGACTACCCCCCGCCGCCGAATCCCGGCGCGCCGTATCCGGGCGCTCCGTATCCGGGCGCTCCGTATCAGGGCGCTCCGTATCAGGGCGCTCCGTATCCAGGCTCGCCGTATCAGGGCTCGACCTATCAGGGCGCACCTTATCAGGGCTCGCCTTATTCGGGCGGAACCAATCCCAATGCTCCGGGCGGGCAGCCGTATCCACAGCCCACCGGCTCGGCCATCGTCACTTCCTCACCATTTGACACCGGCAGGGATTCGCCATTCGACACCGGCAAGGACTCGAAGGGAGGGCAATCATGAGCTCCATGCCTCCCAACATGCCTCCCGGCGGCGCCCCGCCGCCTTACGATCCGCGCACGCAATGGCGCGTCTACCGCGCGCAGCAGCGCGCCGCGTGGCGGGCGCAGCGCGACGCCTGGCGCGCCCAGCGCCACGCCTGGAAGTGGGGCTACGGAGGAGCGTACGGTCCGCGCGTGCCTTCAGTCGTCGGGCCGCTGATCCTGATCGCCATCGGCGTCGTCTATCTTCTTTGCGCCACCGGCCGCCTCTCCGCGGACGCTTTCTGGTCCTGGTACGGCCAATGGTGGCCGCTGCTATTGATCGGCGCCGGCCTGGCTCTCCTGGCCGAGTGGATGCTCGACCTCAGCCGCAAGGCTCCGGTTCGCCGCAGCGGCAGCTTCGTGGGCCTGCTCGTCTTCCTCGCCTTCATCGGCATCTGCGCGGCGGGCTTCGGCAATCGCAACAACTGGAACTGGATGCGCTACCAGTTCGGCGACAACAACTTCTTCAACCATTTTGGCCAGCCCGAGCACGACTTCGACCAGCAGGTGCTGAACACGGCGGTTCCGGCCAACGCCACCGTAGACATCGAGGACCCGCGCGGCGACGTGAGCATCGCCGCCGGCGACGGGCCCAACATGCAGGTCGAGGCCCACGAGATCGCCTACGCCGACTCGGACTCCAAGGCGAAGTCAATCTTCAAATCGGTTGCTCCGGATGCGACGGTGAGCGGCGGCGCGGTGACCATCCGCTCGCAGTCGAACGACAACGGGAGCCTCAACCTGACGGTGACCGTGCCCAAGACCGCGCGCATCACGGTGAACGCCGGGCACGGCGACGTGAGCGCAACGGGCCTGACCGAAGGCATCGCGATTACCGCGCCGCACGGCGACATGCGCATCGGTTCCATCACCGGCCCGGTGCAGGTACACTTTGCCGGCGGCAAGCACGATTTTTCCGCGCGCCAGGTGAACGGCGACATCGTTGCCGACGGCAACTCGAACGACCTCACCTTCTCCGAGATCGACGGCCGCATCACTGTCAACGGCGAGATCTTCGGCGAAGTGCATGCCGAGAACGTCTCCGGCCCCATCGACCTGCACACCTCGGTCACCGACATCCAGATCGCCAGCCTGCCCGGCGAGATGACCCTCGACTCCGACGACCTGCGCGTGGTCGAAGCCAAGGGCGCGGTTCACGTGGTCACGCACGACAAGGACGTGGACCTGACCCAGATTTACGGCGACAGCTTTGTGCAGGACTCGACCGGCGACATCGCCGTCTCGCCGGCCGGAGCTTACGGCGTGCAGGCCATGAACGGCAAAGGCGATGTGACGCTGACGCTGCCGCCTGACGCGTCGGGCACGGTGAGCGGCCAAACGCACAATGGCGACATCGACACCGATTACGGCTTCACGGTGAGCGGCGACGAGAACAAGACAGTGAGCGGCACGATCGGTTCCGGCGGGCCGAAGATCGTTCTCAGCGCCGACGATGGCGACCTGAGGATCAGAAAAGGTCCGGCATTTCCGGCGCAGCCGCCCGCGCCCAACGCGGAAACCTCAGAGAAAGCGCCGCACCTGAAGGCGCCAAAGTCGGCGCACGTGGAGACGGTGACGCAGTGAGCCGGACTCTCTCTGCCGCACAAAGCGAGGGCGCTTAAGCGGCCTTAAATCGGGCTTAGTCTGGCTTAAGACGGCCTTCAAGAGGCTTAAAAGAGCTTAAAAAGGCTTAAAAACAGCTTGTTCTGACGGGCCGTTTGACAAGCGGCTAAAAATTAAGCTGTTTATAATTAACGACTTGCATAATTAGCGCACCGGAAAATCCGCCATTTTCCGGGAGGGGGGGGGTGGGGGGCCTGGAAACCGGTGACTCTCCCGCTGCGCCTTCGCCTGTTTTTCCCTTCGCGGACTGCCCGCTTGCTCTCGAAACTTCGACTTCTATAATTATTATGCGCCGAACGCCCATAATTATATGCAAAACGGACGCAAAGAATTTGGCAATTGCGTGAATGGCGCGTCGAGGAGCTTTTTTGCAGCGTCCGCCGCCCCTGCGGGACTCACGAGCACCTTTTGGCTGCATTCCCTACGCTGAGCGTGCTCGCTTCCGGACGCCCACTCATCGCGATGGAACTGCGATGAATGGGGCACAGCCCTGATTGAAGATTGTTGAAAATGGATGAACGGGCCCCCTGCCTGAGCGTGCTCGCTTCCGGACGCCCACTCATCGCGATGGAACTGCGATGAATGGGGCACAGCCCTGATTGATGATTGTTGAAAATGGATGAACGGGCCACCTGCCGTGCTCGCTTCCGGACGCCCACTCATCGCGATGGAACTGCGATGAATGGGGCACAGCCCTGATTGAAGATTGTTGAAAATGGATGAACGGGCCACCTGCCACGGAGCCTTGGGTGCAGCTACCAAGAAACGGCTCCGGCCGCGGCTTCGACGATGGCGAGGTCCGGTTCCAACGCCTCTCGGACGGAGGGTTCGAGGGGCTTGGACCGCAGGTTTATTCCGTGCGCAAGGCGCGGACGGGGTCGAGGCGCGAGGCGCGCCACGCGGGGACCAAGCAGGCCAGCGCGGCTACGGCGAGCAGGGAAGCGGCGACTGCGGCGAAGACCGCCGGATCTAGCGGCGCGGTTTCGTAGAGCATCGACTGGATGAGTCGCGTGGCGGCGGCGCTTGCGGCGAGGCCCAGCGCCAAACCAATCAGAGCGGGACGCAAGCCGTCGGCGAGCATGAGGCGCAGCACCTGCTCGCGCTGCGCGCCCAGGGCAATGCGGATACCGATCTCGCTGGTGCGCTGGGCAACGATGTAGGAAAGCACACCGAACAATCCCACCGCCGCGAGCAGAAGAGACAACACTGCAAAGCCAGTCAGCAGCGTAGTGTCGAAGATCTGGTCGAGAGTGGATTGGCCGAGCAACTGGTCCATGGTGAGGACGTCGCTGACGGCAAGGCTCGGGTCCATTTTGGCAACAATCTTCTGTACGGGCACAGCGAAGCCGGGGGCATCGGCGCGCGCGCGGATGACGAGCGACGCGGAGCTAAAGTCGCCGCGATACAGAGGATAGTAGATGGCCGGCCGCGGCGTGTCCGCAATCGTCTGCCGCGTGTCGCCGACGACGCCGACGATCTCGAAGCCGTGCGGGGCGTTGAAGTTAGCGTCGTCAATGTGTTTGCCGATCGCGTCGCCCGAAGGAAAGAATTCGTGTACGAACGCCGCTGTCACGACCGCGACGTTGGCGTTGCCGAGGCGCTCATCGGGCCGGAATATACGGCCGCGCAAGAGCGGGATCTGCATGGTCCGGAAGTAGTCCGGATCGACGCTGGGCACGAACGCATCGAGGTACTTGCCTTTGGGCAGGGGAGGGTTTTCCTGAATCGTAAACGAGTCGTCGCGCTGGTAGCCTGTGCCCGGAAGCTCGGTGTCCAGACTCGCCGCCTCAACGCCGGGCAGCGCGCGGACGCGTTCGACAAGCTGTTCGAAAAACGCCAGGCGCTGGGCCGGGGTCTTATAGCGGGCTTCGGGCAGGTCGATGCCCATGGTCAATATGTTCCTGGTGGCGCAGCCCAGATCGACCGAGCGGAGGCGCTGGTAGCTTTTCATCAGAAGGCCGGCCGAGGCGAGCAGAACCACCGTGAGGGCAACTTCGAGGGTGAGCAGCGTCCGGCGCAGGGTCAGCGTGCCCTTGTTTCCGGCCTGGCTGTGAGAATAGCCCTGGAGCGCGCGCAGAACCTGCTTGTCGTCGAGCGAGAGGGCGGGGACGAGTCCGGCGGCGATGCCGCAGAGCAGGATGACGCCGACGCCGAAGAGGATAGCGCCGCCGTCGAATTGCACGGCGTAGACGCGAGGCAGGTCTGCGCGCAATCGGACGAACCACTGCACGGCGAGCCAGGCGAAGAGCAGGCCCAGGCCGCCTCCTGCGATCGAGAGGAGCAGGCTCTCGACGACTTGCTCTTTGATGCGGCCGGCGCGGCTTCCGCCCAGCGCTGCGCGGATTGCCGTCTCTTTGCGGCGCGAGGCGGCGCGGGCCACGAGGAGATTGGCGATGTTCAGGCAGGCGATCAGAAGCAGACATGCGGAAGCTCCGAAGAGGGCATAGAGAGCAGCCTCGATCGGTCCCACTTCGGATTCAAGCATCGGGACGATGCTGGTTGCGTCGAAGACGGGTCCTATGGGGAAGCGCTGCCGGATACGCAACTGGATCGCGTCCATCTCGGCTTTGGCCTGCGCAATGGTTGCGCCTGGAGCGAGCCGCGCAAGGACGCGGAAGTTGTGGGCGGCGTGCGCTGTCCTGAATCCGGGCCAGGTGTTTTCATGGAAAAGGGGCAGCCAAAGCCCCACGGTGGGGTTGGGGTACGAGAACCATGCCGGGAGAACGCCAAGGACGGTATAGGGTTTCGCATTCACAAGAACGGTCTTACCAACGATCTGGGGATCGGCGCCGTAGCGGCGTTCCCATAGGCCCCAGGTGAGAACGACGGTTGCGCCGGCGCTCGCGGAATCGTCGTTTGCGGTGAACAGGCGGCCGAGCGCAGGGCGAACGCCGAGCATGGGAAAGAGATTCCAGCTCCCTTCCATCGCGCCGGCATCTTCCGGGAGCTGGCCGCCCGAACCCGAGAGGTTGATGTCGAAATCGCCCGCGGTGGCGAGCGCCATCTCATCAAAGCTGTGCTCCTGCTTTTGCCAGTCGAAGAAATCCGCGCCGGAGACGGCGACGCGGTTGTGAACCGGGTTGTGCGCATCGGCTTCGTAGATTCGCACTAGCCGGCCGGGGTCCTTGAACGGCAGCGGCCTGAGCAGGACGCCGCGGACGACGGTGAAGAGCGCAACATTTGCGCCGATGCCGAGGGCCATGACAAGAATGGCGATGATGGTGAATCCGGGCGTGCGGCGGAGGGTGCGGATGCCGTAACGCAGATCGCGGGCAAAGGATTCGAGGGCGCCCCAGCTCCAAGTGGCGCGAGCCTGTTCGCGGAGCAGTGCGGGATTGCCGAAGGCGCGGAGGGCGGCGTAGTGCGCTTCATCGGCGCTCATGCCGGCGGCGATGTTTTCGGCGGTCTGGCGCTCGACGTGGAAGCGGAGCTCGTCATCGAGATGCGCGGAGGCTTTGCCGCGTGCGAAGAGCATTCGGGTTTTCATGGCGAGTTGAGTGAACCATCGCATGGCGTCCTCCCTTGTTTTACGAAGCATGTTTCAAAAGCCGTCCAGGGAGCGACGCGAAAATCGCTCAGGGGCTAAAGCCCGGAGTCTTTTGCGGCCTTTTTCGGCACGGTCGAAAACCAACTGGCGAAACGTTTCGCAGCGCCCCTCTGGGGCGCAGGGTTCTATTTGCATCCTTACCCAGGACCGCGTCCGCCGCGGCGGACTTGTCCTGGGCTATTCTCGTCTTCCCCCTCCGGGGGAACGAAACCGGTTTTCATCCCCTTGGGTGGGCCGGAGGCCCAGGGAGACACGGCTAAAACTATGCCTTAGAAAGAAACTAGCCTTGCGTTGATCGTTCGCTTCCCACCCTAGCCGCAAAAACAAAAACGCGGCGAGGGTGGGGCACCCGTTTCATCCATCGAGGTCGGAAGCGCCGGTGGGGGACTGACACAAACTGTCCTCGAAAGACGTTCTGGACCCAGCTCTCTATTCCCTGTTCCCTGTTCCCCGTTCCCCGTTCGCCGTTCCCTATTCCCTACTGTGCTACGCAACAGCCTCTATTCCGTGTTCCCTGTTTCCTATTCCCTATTCCCTATTCCCTATTCCCTGCTTTTCACGCTTCTCCGACGATCAGATCGATGGCCGCCGAGAGCCGGTTCCAGTTGGCGGTTTCGGCGTCTAGCTGTTCGCGGCCGGCGGCGGTGAGGGCGTAGAACTTGGCCTGGCGGCCAGTTTCGCTCTCGGCCCACCTGGCCTTGATCCATCCCTGCTGCTCGAGCCGGTGCAGCGCGGGATAGAGCGAGCCCTGCTGCACCTGCAGGACTTCGCCGGAGATCTGCTGAATGCGTTTGGCGATGGCCCAGCCGTGCATGGCCTCAAGCGAGAGCGTCTTGAGGATGAGCAGGCCGAGCGTGCCCTGGACGAGATCGGTCGGTTTCCCCATGCCTAGACTATCTACACTATTCTTTGTAGATAGTCAAGGGGTGGGTGGATTTTTGCGTGAATCGCCGGAATCGGGGATCGGTACAGTTGAGAAATGGACGTTCCTCAGGGGCTAAAGCCCGCTTCTTTTCTTAGCAGCTTCATGTACGGGCTGAAGCCCGTACCCTTCACCGCGGCCTGCCGCCATGCTAGAGTTGGAATCCTGAGAGGACATTGGAATCATGGCGACCGGCATACGGCTCCCGGCGAACGGCGAAATCCCCATTGGCGGCGAGACTATTGACCTGCAGCAGCAGGTTGCCCGCCTCCAGGCCCTCCTCGAAGCTTCGCGCCAGGTACACTCGACCATCCGCGAGGAGGAGGTGCTGGAAGCGGTTCTGCGCATCGTGGTGCGCGAGCTGGAGATGGCCGGCGCGGCCTTCCCCGGAACCGGCCTGGTTTATGGCGACGCGCCCTTCGACGGCACAACCGGCGAAAGCAAAGGCGGGGCCCAGCTCACTTACCCGCTCGACGACCGCGACGGCCGGCGGATGACAGACCTGGTTGTGGCTCCCCCCGATGGCCGGGAGCTGACCATTTACGAAGCCGACTTCCTGGACGGCCTCGTGCTGCAGGCGGCCGTGGCTCTTGAAAACGCCCGCAACCACAAGCGCAATGTGGAGTTTGCGCGAGTGCAGCAGGATTTGGACGCCGCCCGGCTTATTCAGCGCTCGCTCTTGCCGCAGACGCTGCCTTCGATCCCCGGTTACTCGCTCGCCTTCCGCTCGGCTACCTGCTACGAAGTGGGCGGCGATTACCTGGACATTGTGGACCAGCCCGACGGCAGCCTGCTGGTGGCCGTAGCCGACGTGGCCGGCAAGGGCCTGGCCTCGGCCATCATGTCTACCAGCTTCCGCTCGGCCTTCCGCGCCATGGCTGCCGGTGGGCCGCCGCTCGATGACCTGGCCACGCGCATGAACCAGTACCACTGGGCCGAAGGCGAGGAGGCGCGCCGCCGCTACGTGACCGCCATCTTCCTCAAGCTGCGTCCGGAGTGCGGCGAGATCGAGGTGGTCAATGCCGGGCACAACCCAGGGTTTCTGGTTTTGCCGGGCGGGGCGGAGCACCTTTTCGAGGCCACCGGCACGCCGCTGGGACTGCTGCCGGGCATGAACTATGCCCGCGAGCGGTACGCGTTTCCGGCAGGGGCGCGGCTGCTTTTTTATACGGACGGGCTGACCGAGGTCTTCAAGGGGGATGGGGATGAGGAGTTTGGGCCGGAAAGGCTTATAAATGAATTTTCTAACTATCCCGCCGCGAATGCCGATGGTATTCTCGATGCATTGTGGACGGCCCTCAGGGAGTTCTCGGAGGGCAGCCCGCAGAGAGACGATATGACGGCGCTGGCGCTGTGCCGCGGGATAGAGAAGCCCGGATAGGGAGCCCGGACGAGGAAATCCGGATGAGGATATCCAGATGAGCGAGACCAAGTCCGCTACGGTCGCCAAGTCCACGACCGTAGAGGTGCGGCTGCCCTCGCGGATGGGCTATGAGAAGGTGGCCATGAGCACGGCTTCGGCGGTGGCCAAGCTGATGGGCTTCCGGGAAGACCGCGTCGAGGACCTGAAGACCGCCGTGGCCGAAGCCTGCATCAACGCCATCGAGCATGGCAACCGCTTGAACGAGCGGCTCTCGGTAGGCGTGGTGCTCTCAGCCGGGGCGGACGAACTGGAAGTGAAGGTGATCGACGACGGCAAGGGCATGAAAAAGCAGCCCGCCAAGCCCGACATCGACCGTAAGATGCACGGAGAAGAAGACCCCCGCGGCATGGGCATGTTCCTGATCCAGGCGCTGGTGGACGAAGCCGAATGGGTGGCCGGGACGGACGGCAAGAGCAGTTATGTGCGGCTGGTGATCCGGCTGGACAAAGAGGCGGAATAGGACGCGGATTAGGGCGCGGATTAGGGCGCGAAGCGGGCTTGAGTAGGGCGCGGAGCGGGCTGAATTATCCTTGAATATGCTGTAGGAACAGAACTGGGAGAGAATCGATCGTGCAGACCGAAACCAAGTCGCGTGTTGAGCAGCTCACTTCCCCCGCCGGCCACGCGGTCGCCGTCCTCCGCTTCGAGGGCGACATCGCCAGCACCTCGAAAGACGCCGTCCTGGGCGCTTACCAGGCCCTGCCCAAGGAAACGAACAAGCTCATCCTGCTCGACTTCACCAAGGTCGATTACATCAATTCGAGCGGCATCGCGCTCGTGATTCAGTTGATGATCGAAGCCTCGAACTCGGGGCAGAAGGTGTACGCGTTCGGGCTGTCGCCGCACTTTACCAAGGTGTTCACCATGGTCGGCATCACCAAGTACGCGGGGCTGTTTCCTGGGCAGGCTGAGGCGCTGGCGGCGCTGTGAAATTTATGCGTTTGCGTGCATACAAATGTGCTAACATTATTCAGAAGAGGTTTGTATGCCGACGCTCAAAGCCAGGAAGCCGTCTGTCACCAACCAACAGACAGCCTACAGAGGAAAACTTACAAAGACAGGCAATTCCTCCGGCTTTCGCTTCGAGGGGGCCCTGTTCAAGAGCCATCCGGAGTTCAACGGCGCCGTGAAGGCCCAGATCATCGCGCCTGGCCGCATGTTGGTGACGGCCGAGAACGCGCCGCAGAAGAGGGCTGATCCCGTCTTGGCGTCGTTCCTGGCATTTCTCGCTCAGGACATCGCCCGCAATCCGCACCACATTCGGCCGCTGGATGAGAAGCTGATGAAACGAATCGATAAATTGACCAAAGGAGTCGCCGTCAACCCAAACGAGGACCTGGGCGACGCGGCGATTCTTTAGATGGTTGTCAATGGCTGGAAACTGTACGCCTATCCCCTGTTCGAGCGGCAGATTCGGCGACTGGCGGAACAGATAGAGATTCTGGCGAAGAAGAACCCCACCGGCTATCGCGACCAGCCGGCTGCGAAGCTGCTGGCCACCATCAACCGGTACGTGCGGGAGATCGTCCCACGCGATCCCAACGCCGCCGAGTTTCGCCAGGGTAATACTCTTGGATCCGATAATCGCCATTGGTTCCGCGCCAAATTCCACGAGCGGTATCGCCTGTTCTATCGCTTTTCGAGCAAAGAGAGAGTCATCGTCTACGCGTGGATCAATGACGAGGGCACGCTCCGCAAGTCCGGCTCGAAGACCGATTCTTATTATGTCTTCCGCTCGATGCTGGAAGCCGGCGATCCGCCAAGTTCGATGGAGCAGTTGCTCGCCCGCGCCAAAGAAATAAAGGATTGACACGAGCAACAAAGCCGTTCTGCAGACTTGCCGCGACGGGCCTCGGGCTTAGAATGCCGGTATGAACCTCGACGCCATCCAGGCCGCCCTGCGCGAGGCCGCTCTCGACGGCTGGCTCTTTTACGACCACCACCACCGCGATCCCATTGCCGCGCACATTCTCGGCCTCGACGAGATGGCGCACGTCACGCGGCGCTGGTATTACTTCATCCCCGCCGCGGGCGAGCCGCGCAAGCTCGTGCATCGCATCGAGCAGGGACGGCTGGATACGCTGCCGGGCGCGAAGACGCAATACTCAAGCTGGCAGGAACTGGCCGCGGGACTTGACGCTATGCTCTTGGGCGCAGGCCGCATCGCCATGCAGTACTCGCCCAACAACGACATTATGTATGTCTCGATGGTGGATGCGGGGACGGTCGAGTTCCTGCGCGGCATGGGCAAAGAGATCGTCAGCTCCGCCGACCTTGTGAGCCAGTTCGAGGCCGTGCTCAGCGAGGAACAGATCGCCACGCACGCCGTGGCGCAGCGCGCCATCGACCCCCTGCTGCCCGAAGGCTGGCGCGAGATAGGCCGGCGGCTGCGTCCGGCTTCGGGCGGTGCGGGCTCGCTCACCGAGTTCGAGCACATGCAGTGGCTGAGCCAGGCCATGCGGCGCGAGGGGCTGATCTGGGAGAACGGCCCCAACGTCAGCGTCAATGCCAACTGCTCCGACTCGCACTACGAGCCGACCGCTGAGCGCTCGGCGCCCATCCGCGAAGGCGACTTCGTCCTCATCGACATCTGGGGCCGGCTGGACAAGCCCGGCAGCGTCTTCTACGACATCACCTGGACCGGCGTCGTGGGCCGCGAGCCAACCGAACGCGAGCAGCACGTCTTCGCGACGGTCCGCAACGCCCGCGACGCCGCCGTCGCCGCCGTCGAATCGGCGTTCGCGGAGGGCCGGCCGATCCATGGATTCGAAGCCGACGACGCGGCCCGCGCCGTCGTCCGCGCCGCCGGCTTCGGCGAGTTCTTCACGCACCGCACCGGCCACAACATCACCGACGAGATTCACGGCCCCGGCGCGCACCTGGATAACCTTGAAACCCACGACCGGCGGCGCATTTTGCCGCACACGTGCTTTTCGGTCGAGCCTGGGGTCTATCTGCCCGAGTTCGGCGTGCGCAGCGAGGTGAATATGATGACCGCGCCGGGGAAAGCATGGGTTACGGGAAAGATTCAGCGCGAGCTGGTGAGGATCTAAAAGCAGGGAATAGGGAATAGGGAATAGGAAGTAGTGTCTTGTCCCACGTAATAGTTTGCAATGATGTTTTGAAAGGGCATGGCTTTAGCCGTGCCGAAATGGACGCAAAATGAGCGCGGCTTTAGCCGCTGAGGGGTGTCTTTTCCAGGGCAACATTGGAAAACGTTACGGCGGGCACCAAACTGGAGAACAGGGAATAGTTCAAGCTCCGCGCCAGCGATTCCTATTCCCTATTCCCTATTCCCTATTCCCTGTTCCCTGTTCCCCGGCCCGCGTGCGATATAGTCAATAAGGAATGGCAACCGCACCGAATAAAGGCGCCGCTCCAGGCGGCCAGTCGCAGCAAGGGTTCGTTTATCTTCCCCTGATCGCCGGATGGCTTATCCCCGGCGCCGGGCATTTTCTTCTGCGCAAGTGGGTGCGGGGCGCGCTGCTCGCCGCCTCCATCGTCTGCATGTTCGCGCTTGGAATCGCCATGCAGGGCAAGCTCTACCGGGGCGCCGAGAACATTCTCGACCTGCTGGGACTGATCGGCGACCTGGGCAACGGCCTGCTCTTTTTTATCAGCCGCGTCTTCTCGCTGGGCGCGCTGCACGTGCAGACCACCGATGCCGATTACGGCACCAAGTTCATTGTGGTCGCGGGCCTGCTGAACGTCATCGCCGCCGTCGACGCGCATAATCTCCGCACCGGGAGGAAATCCTAGTGTTCCGTCCCTCCCATTTCACGGCGGTTCTGCTCTTCGCGCTCTTTGCGTCCACGGTCTTCGGCATCACCATGCGCGACAAGCCCAAGCGCATGTTGCGCTACGGAGCGTATTGCTTCGTCCTCTTCGTGGGCTCGGTGATCGTGCTCAGTTGGGCGATGTTCTTTATCAAGCCCTGAGTTCGATTGTGGATGGAAGCTTCGACCCGCGAAGGTTTTTAGCAGGGCCCTCCCAAGGGCTCTCGCCGGCTGTATACGAAATGTCCTGACGCGAGCCGAAAACCAGCCGCAGATCCTTCGACTTCGTTGGCGCAAAAAGCCGCGCCAACTGCGCTCAGAGCCTGTGACTTTATTCAGTTTCCAGCCAGACGGACGCGTCTGGCTCTTTCCGCGTGCCCCATGGGGGGCAAAGCCCGGCCATAAATCAGTTTGTGATCGGCACCGTCAGCTTTC
>JBOGLX010000161.1:0-2491 GCA_050745765.1 Occallatibacter sp.
CCCAAAGGTCGCGGGGCGACAACGCAAATCGCTTGTAGTTCGTGAGCAATTGAGATCAATATGGAAATACGCAACCCAGATCTGGGAGGTGAAGCCATGCCCCGTGCCGTAGAAATCCATCCCGTCCCGGAGATCTCGCCGCTAGCCGGCCGGCCTGCCCCAAAAGAAATGCTGATCGACGTGGCCCGGCTCGAACGCGAGTACTTCGAGCGACGGCCGGACCTGAGTGATCCCAACCAGATGGTCAGCTTCGGAACCAGCGGGCACCGCGGCTCGCCGCTGCAAGGAACGTTTACCGAAGCGCACATTCTGGCCATCACGCAGGCGATCTGTGACTACCGGCGCGGCTACGGAAGTGACGGCCCGCTCTACATGGGCAAGGACACCCATGCAGTGTCTGATCCCGCCCAGCGCACCGCACTCGAGGTCCTGGCAGCCAACAACGTGGACACCATCATTCAACAACGTAACGGCGTGACGCCGACACCGGTAATCTCCTGGGCCATTCTGGTACACAACCGCGGCCGCAAGGCGCACTTTGCGGACGGCGTCGTGATCACACCGTCGCATAACCCGCCGGAGGACGGCGGCTTCAAGTACAACCCGCCGAACGGGGGGCCAGCGGACACCGATGTGACGCGGTGGGTTGAGGACCGCGCCAATGAACTGTTGCGCGGAAACAACACCGGGGTAAAGCGTGTCCCGTTCGCCGCAGCCATCAAGGTGGCGAGTATCCACCAGCAAGACTTTGTTCTGCCTTACGTCCGCGACCTGCGGAACGTCGTTGACATGGATGCCATTCGCGCCGCCGGCCTCAAGCTGGGCGTGGACCCGCTTGGAGGCGCTGCCAGACCTTACTGGGAGCCGATCAACGCCGAATATCAAGTGGACATCACCGTTGTCAACCCGACGATCGACCCGGCCTTTTCGTTTATGACGGTCGATCATGATGGAAAGATCCGCATGGACTGCTCCAGCCCGTACGCGATGGCGCGGCTCGTCGGCCTCAAGGATCAGTACCAGGTCGCATTCGGCAACGACCCGGACTCCGACCGGCACGGGATTGTTACGCCATCCGCAGGGTTGATGAACCCCAACCACTATCTCGCGGTGGCCATTCGCTACCTGCTCACGCACCGCGCCCTGTGGCCCGATCACGCCGCGATCGGCAAGACGCTAGTGAGCAGCAGCATGATCGACAGAGTAGTACAAAAGCTCGGTCGCCGGCTGTCCGAGGTTCCGGTCGGATTCAAGTGGTTTGTCGCAGGACTGTTCGACGGCTCGTACTGCTTCGGCGGCGAGGAGAGTGCCGGCGCGAGCTTCCTGCGGCGCGACGGCACTGTTTGGACGACCGACAAAGACGGTCCGATCATGGACTTGCTGGCGGCGGAGATCACTGCCCGCACGGGCAAGGACCCGGGAGAGCACTACCACGAACTGGAGGCGGAGTTCGGCACGCCGTACTACACGCGCATTGACGCGCCGGCGACGCCCGAGCAGAAGGCGAGCCTGCTGGACTTATCGCCCGAGGCCGTTACGGAGTCAAGCCTAGGTGACGAGCCCATCGTCGCGAAGCTCACCCGTGCTCCAGGAAACGACGCTCCAATAGGCGGGCTGAAGGTAGTGGCTGTAAGCGGCTGGTTTGCGGCCCGGCCCTCCGGCACGGAGAACATCTGCAAGATCTACGCCGAGAGCTTCAAGGACCAGTCGCACCTGGACGCCATTGTGAGCGAGGCGCAAGGAATCGTGAATAACGCCCTGAACTCCTCGAAAGGACGTGCGTGAGCCACGATAGCGTCAGTCTGCCGCCGTTTCCCGCGGAGTACTGCGCGTCTGCCCTGCTGCTTGCACGTCACGTCCCTGCCTTCGCCTGACGGCATTGGCGATGTCGGGGACCGGTTGCGTTATCTTGGGATCTGGAACATTAACTCGTTCGACCAGGGGAGCGTGGAATTAGGCAAGGTGCTGGCCCAGCGCATTATCCCGTAACTCGAGAGCCACGCAGAGCCTACGCTCGGTCACGGATAGTTCAACCAACAGCCGGATCCGGCGATAACGGAAACTCAAGGAGGCATCATGATAAGTCGTGGCTTTGATAAGCCTCTATACATCCAGCCCTTCGACCACCGCGGCTCGTTCGAGACGGGAATGTTTGGCTGGAAGGGCGCCCTGACGCCGGAGCAGACCGCGCAGATCGCGGCTGCCAAGCAGGTAATCTACGACGGCTTCAAGGCGGCCGTTGCGGCAGGGGTGCCCAAGGAAAAAGCCGGCATCTTGGTGGACGAGCAGTTTGGCGCAGCCATACTTCGCGACGCAGCAGCGCATGGCTATGTAACCGCCTGCCCGGCCGAGAAAAGTGGGCAGGAGGAGTTCGACTTCGAGTACGGCGAGGACTTCGCCAAGCACATCGAGGCCTTCCACCCGACCTTCTGCAAAGTCCTAGTGCGTTACAACCCGGAGGGCGATCAGGCGCTGAATCGCCGGCAGTCGG
>JBOGLX010000162.1:0-10156 GCA_050745765.1 Occallatibacter sp.
CCAAGGCATGGCCGGTGCGGAAGCGGCTGCGCGTGCGCGGAGAAATCGGAGGCTTCGCGTTCCGCACTTCGCTCTTTCCCGATTGTGGTTCGCGCCCAGGTCCTGGTACAGAGTGCCGTCTTTGAGCCTGTGGTAGATGGCAGTGAGGATGGAGGCTGCCACCGCGCCGATGGCCTTTTTTGCCCCGCGCCTGGAGCGCAGGCGCAGGTATTGGGCTTGCAGATAGCAACCTTTCTTGCGGGTGGCGGCCCAGGCGCATTGGATCAGCGTTGTCTTCAGCCACGGCGCGCCTTTTTTCATGCGTGTGGAGCGGCGTTTTCCGGCGCTCTGGTCGTGGCGGGGACAGAGTCCGGCCCCCAATCCCCCTCCCTCGAAGACAGCAGAAATTCCGGCGCACAAGATACATACGTCGTTGTGAATAAAAGAGTTACAAAATACACCAGTAACCAATGAGCAACAAAACCTAAGCATTTTTAAGCCAAATTAAGGCGATTTAAGGCACTTCTAAGGCTGTTGAAGGCTGTTTTAAGCCGTCTGAAGGCCGTTTGAATCCACCGGTGTCACCGCCGGAAATGGCCACAAGCACTGAGCAACCGCTCTACACTGTTTCTTGCCCTCATGGCCGCTTACTGCGAAATCGCGCTGCCGGTGCCGCTGGACCGCACGTTTACCTATGCCGTGCGCGCAGACCAGTCGCCGCAGCGCGGCGCGCGGGTCATCGCGCCGTTCCGCAATGAGAAGCTGATCGGCGTGGTGACCGCGCTCGGCGTAATCGCTCCTTCGGATTTTGAGGTTCGGGCGCTTGAAGCCGTGCTCGACGACGAACCGCTGCTCAGCGAGCACCTGCTGCAGCTCGCCGAGTGGATCGCGCAGTATTACATTGCGCCGCTCGGCGAAGTGCTGCGCGCCATGCTGCCGCTGATGGCCGAAGTGCGGCGCACAGTTTACTACCGCATCACGGACCTGGGACGCGATGTGCTGGCGAGCAGTGTCGATGGGGATTCCGTGAACTCCCAGCTCGCAATATCGAGACCTGGGGCACCCACGCTTGATGGAAGCGCGGAAATTGGTTCATCCCACCCATTTCGCAAAGAACGCGAAATGGATGGGGCACCCACTTTTCCTCCAATCGCCGCATCTCCTCCAATCACCGCATTTCCTTCACCCATGAGCAAAGGGATTGCCGGCGGCCGGCGGCAGGGAAGGCTCTCGAAAGAAGATCGGGACCTGGAGCGCCGCGTTCTCGCGCGCCTCGCTTCGGGCGAGCCGGTTAAGGTCTCCACGCTGCGCACGGCCACGGCCGCGTCGCTGCCCGTGCTGGCCGCGCTGGTGCGCAAAAAATGGATTGCCCGCGAAACCGCCGCCGCGGAGCGCGACGCGCGCCGCACCGAGCGCTTTGCCGTGCTGATCTCCGAGGCGCGCCTGCCCGCGTTAACGCAAAAACAGCAGACGATTCTGGCCGAGCTCGCGGCCTGCGGAGGCGAGCTGCCTCTGGCCGAGCTGCGCCGCAAAGACCTGCCCTCGTCCACGCTGCAAACGCTGGTGCGCCGCGGCCTGGTGCGCATCGACGAGCGCGCCGCCGCGTTTCATCTCGGCGGATTGCCGCCTAATGCGCCGGCGTTTCGGCTGAACGAGCCGCAGACCGAAGCCCTCGCCACTCTCGCCGCGTCTCTCGGGGCGTTCCACGCCTTTTTGCTTTTTGGCGTAACGGGTTCCGGTAAAACGGCCGTTTATCTGGCCGCCATGCAGCAGGCGCTCGACCGCGGCCTCTCGTCGATCCTGCTTGTCCCGGAAATTGGCTTGACTCCGCAGACGGCCGGTTTGCTCGACCGGGCCTTTGGCGCGAAGGTGGCGCTGCTGCACTCCGCGCTCACGCCCGAGGAGCGCAGCGAGCAGTGGCGGCGCATCCGGCGCGGCGAAGCGCCCATCGTAGTGGGCACGCGCTCGGCGATCTTTGCGCCCGCGCCCAATCTCGGCCTGATCCTTGTAGACGAGGAGCACGACCAGAGCTACAAGCAGGAGGAGACGCCGCGCTACAACGCACGCGACGTGGCCGTGATGCGCGCCAAGCTGGCCGGAGCCGTCGCGGTGCTGGGCTCGGCAACTCCGTCGTTGGAGAGCTGGCAGAACTCGGCGCAGTCGAAGTACGCGCGCATCGAGATGCGCGAGCGGGTGATGAACCGGCCGCTGCCCGAAGTCGAGCTCGTGGACATGAGGCGCGAGTTTCAGGAGACGGGCCAGGAGCAGCTTTTTTCGCGCTCGCTCATCGAGCAGACCCAGGGCGCGCTCGAGCGGGGCGAGCAGGCGCTGATCCTGCTCAACCGCCGGGGGTACTCGTTTGCCGTGATCTGCCGCGCGTGCGGGGCAAAACTCGAGTGCCAGAACTGCGCCATTGCCCTCACGCACCACAAGCCGCCGGCCGAGGATGCCGGGGTAGCGCGCGAGGGCCAGCGCCTCGAGTGCCACTACTGCGGATTTCGGCGCACCGTGCCGGCGCGCTGCCCCAAATGCGACAGCGAGCACTTGTACTATCTGGGCGCGGGCTCAGAACAAGGAGAGGAGCGGCTTGCGGAGATCTTTCCCGGCGCGCGCATCGGGCGCATGGACCGCGACACGGTGCGCGGCCGCTACGACCTGGAGCGGCTGCTGGCGCGGCTGCACTCGGGCGAGATCAATTTGCTGGTGGGCACGCAGATGATCGCCAAGGGACACGACATTCACGGCGTCACGCTGGTCGGCGTGGTGGGTTGCGACCACTCGCTCTCTATGCCGGATTTCCGCGCAGCGGAGCGGGTGTTTCAGCTTATGACGCAGGTCTCGGGGCGTGCGGGGCGCGGCGAGCTGCCGGGGCGCGTGGTTGTGCAGACTTACTATCCAGATCACTACGCGATTCTGGCGGCGACCAGGCACGACTACGCCAGCTTTGCCGAACGCGAGCTGAAATACCGCCGCTGGATGCATTATCCGCCCTTCGGCGCGCTGGCCAGCGTGCTGGTGCAATCGCAAAAGCTCGAAGAGGCGGCGGGGTGGTCGGCCGTGCTGGGCAAATGGTTCCAGGCTGCGGCGCCCGAGGGGATTCGCTTGCTGGGGCCTTGCACTGCGCCGATTGCGCGCATCAAGGGCGTCTATCGCTTTCACCTCATCCTGAAAGCCAGCTCGCGCAAAGCGCTCAACGCCGCGCTGCGCGCCATGCTGGCCCACGCTGAGGCCGCCGGCGTTCCGCGCCGCAATCTGGTCGTCGATGTGGATGCGCTGCGGTTGATGTGAGGAGAAGCGGAGTTAGAGGGGTTGGCGAGTTAGCTGCGCTGGCGGAGTTAGCCGAGCTAACATGTCTCGCGGACGGCCTCTTATGTCATAAAATGGGACGGTGGGCAGGAGGGGTGGTGCGGAATGTCTGGCGTGAATCCGCGCATTACGGTTGAAGCTGGCAAGATGGGAGGCAAGCCTTGCATTCGCGGCCTGCGCTTCACCGTCTACGATCTGGCGTCGTACCTGGCATCCGGAATGACCGAGGACGAGATTTTGCGAGACTTCCCGTATCTGGAGAAGGAAGACTTCCAGGCCGTTTACGAGTTTTTCGCTAGCATTCCGGAAAGGATTTCGGTTCTTGAAGCTTCTCGCTGACGAGAACCTTCCTCCGCGACTGGTCCATGACCTCGCTGATCTGTTTCCCGACTCGGCGCACGTCACATCGGCCGGATTGGGCAGCACCCCGGATTTAACGATCTGGGAGTATGCGAAGACGAATGGATTCGCGTTCCTTACCAAGGACAAGGACTTCGCAAATCTGAGCATGGCCCGGGGAGCACCGCCCAAGGTAATCGTGCTGCAAACGGGCAATTGCTCCACCGCAGAAGTCATCGCGCTGATCCGCAATAATGCCATCCGGTTCTTGGATTTCGAGATCGATGCCAGGCGCAGCTTGCTCATCCTAAGGTGATGAGCCGTCAACTTCTATGGTTCGCTTTAACTGGCCGCAAGCCGCAAAAATGTCGCGCCCGCGGGGCCTCCGCAGATAAACAGAAATTCCCTCATTTGCGAGAATGCGCCGGAACTCCTCGACCGCTCCGGTTTCCGGCGTGGCATAAGCAATTCCCGGTCCCGGATTCCACGCAATCAGGTTCACCTTGGCCGGCAATCCGGTCCGCCGCACCAGCCGCGCAACCTCCCGCGCGTGCTCCGGCCGGTCGGTCACGCCGCCTAAGAGCACATACTCGAACGTAATGCGCTCGCGGGGGCGCAACTTGACCTTGCGCACGGCTTCGACTACGGCCTCAATCGGCCACTTGCGGTTGATGGGCATCACTTCGCCGCGAATGCGGTCGTTGGGCGCGTTGAGGCTGATGGCGAGCTTGGGCCGTAGCTCCGGCGGCTCGAGCGCGAACCGCTCGATGCCGGACACAATGCCGGAGGTTGAGACGGTCATCCGCTGCGGGCTCAGGCCAACTTCTTCGACCAGCAGCCGCACCGCGGCCATGAAGTTGCCGTAGTTGAGGAACGGCTCGCCCATGCCCATAAAAACCAGGTTGACGCGGTCGCGGCCCACCTCGACGCCCTGGCGCGCCAGCACCGCAACCACCTGGCCGGCGATTTCGCCTGCCGTCAGGTTGCGCTCCAGGCCCAGCTTCGCCGTCAGGCAAAACCGGCAGTTGACCGCGCAGCCCACCTGGCTGGAGACGCAGATGGTCGCGCGAGTCCAATTTTTTGGTCCTTCGTGGTTTTTCGCCTCATCTTCGCTGCCGTCGCCAGCTTCGCCGCCATCGCCCTCCGGCATCCAGACGGTTTCGACGGTTTGCGGTCCGGCGGTTCCGGCTATCAGGTAGCGCTCGGTGCCGTCGGCCGACTGGAAGACTTGTTCAATTTGCGGTTGGCCCACCTGCCAACCTGCGCCAGCCAGCCTTTCGCGCAGTAATTTAGGCAATGTAGTAATTTCAGAAAGTCCCGTAACCCATTGCCGATAAATGGCTTCTTTCAATTGCCCAGTGCGCCAGGCCGGCTCGCCCGCCTTCGCCAGCACCGCGCCGAGCGCCGCCGCATCCAATCCAAAGAGAGATTTGGGGCTCCCGTTCTCAGGAGCGAGGGAGTCTAAATGAACGGCATTGGTCGAGTCCGAGGTCAAGTCTGCCCTCAGAATAGAGCATTTTCAGCGTCCATGCAGCCGCGGCGGCTGGCGCTCGGTGCAATCGGCAGCGCGGGGGCCGTCAGCCGTTTCGCCGCCGTCCGCACGCCGGAGATCCCCGGGCGCCCTACAATCAATTGCCCTACAATCGAAATTGACTGGAATCATGTGAACACTGAACGCAATCTTCGCCGCACCGTGCTGGCCAATGGCCTGATCGTCCTCACCGAACGCATGGACCACCTGCGCTCCGTCGCCATGGGCGTGTGGATCAAGTCGGGCTCGCGCTGCGAGCCGGCGGAAACCAACGGCATCTCCCACTTTGTGGAGCACATGCTGTTCAAGGGCACGCGGTCGCGCTCGGCGCAACTGATCGCCCGCGAGATGGACTCGATCGGCGGCAACCTGGACGCCTTTACGGGCAAGGAAACCATCTGCTTCAACGTCAAATCGCTGGCCGACCATGTGCCCATTGCTCTGGACGTGCTGGCCGACCTGGTGCTCAACCCCGTCTTCGCCCCGCCGGACATCGAGCGCGAGCGCGGGGTGATTCTGGAAGAGATCAAGATCGACGAGGACAATCCCGACGTGCTGGTCCACGAGCTGTTCACGCAGAGCTTCTGGAAGGGCCATCCGCTGGGCAAGCCGATCCTGGGAACGACGGAGACGGTGGGCAGGCTGGCGCAGAGCCAGCTCGTCGACTACCACGGTGGGCGCTTCCACGCCGGCAACATGATTTTTTCCGCGGCCGGGAATCTGGACCACGACCGCTTTGTGGATGCGGTGGCCGGCAAGTTCTCCGCGCTGGCCGGGGGCGAAGCATTGGCCGAGCTACCGGCGCCGCAGGCCAGCGCGCGCATCATTCTCAAGAACAAGAAGGCCCTCGAACAGGTGCAGATATGCCTGGGCGTGCCCGCGCCGCCCATCACCGACGACAACCGCTACGCCGTGCTCATCCTGAACACGGTGCTGGGCGGCGGCATGAGCTCGCGCCTGTTCCAGACCATCCGCGAAGAGCGCGGCATGGTCTACTCGATCTACTCCGACTTGAGCCCTTACCGCGACACGGGTACGTTGTGCGTGTACGCGGGCACCTCGGCTGGAAAGGTGCTGGAAGTGGTGGATCTTGTGCTGGCGGAGTTCCGTAACCTGAAACAGACGCCGCTCGGCGACGAAGAGCTGACCCGGACCAAGGACCAGCTCAAGGGCAACATCCTGCTCGGTCTGGAGAGTTCGAACTCGCGCATGGCCAACCTGGCCCGGCAGGAGATGTATTTCCACCAGTTCATCACCGTGGAAGAGGTGATTGCGCGCATCGACGAAGTGGACGCAGCGCAGGTGCAGGCCATGGCGCAGCGGCTATTCGAGCCGGAGCGGGTCGCCGTGACGCTGCTGGGCCGGCTGGACGGAGTGAAGCTGAACCGGGCGCGGCTGGAGTGCTGAAAAAGCAGGGAATAGGGAATAGGGAACAGAAAACATCGCATTAGTCTGTTTTGCGTGGCCCTCTCCCAGAATTGCGCCTGCACTTTCCTTGTTTCTCTACTCCCTACTCCCTATTCCCTATTCCCTGCTTTTGAGCGTCCCCTTTCCCTTTCGCGTCGTTAAGATGTAGCATCTTTTGTTGAGAACGGGGCTGTATGTTGCGCGCCGCTCAGTGAGGCACTGGAATCCCATGAACCGCAAGTCTTTGCTTTCGTCGGGCCGCCGCCCGCAGTCGAACGGGGTCTCCATGGACAGGTCTTCGTCCGTGGGGTCGAACTGCTCCGAGCCGCAGAACGGCTTCACGCTGATGGAACTGCTGATCGTCATCGCCATCATCCTGATCCTCATGCTCATGGCCATCCCCACCTTCGGCACGTTGAAGAAGCGGGCCAACGACCTGTCGGCGATCAACTCGATTCAGAAGATAAACCAGGGCGAGATTCAGTACGAATCCACCTACCCCGCCAACGGCTACACGTGCTCGCTGCTGGCGCTGGGCGGCGATCCGAGCTCCGGGCCGCCGACATCGGCCTCCGCGCAGATTATCCAGGGCGATCTGACCTCGGGCTACAAGTCCGGCTACATCTTCACCATCGGCAACTGCACCAAGGTGAACGTGAACGGGACCGACCGCGTGACCGGCTACAACGTGACGGCGATTCCCCAGACGGTGGGCAAAACCGGCGACCGCAGCTTCTGCAGCGACCAGAACGGGACCATCAAATTCGATCCCACCGGGGGCACAAACTGCACGCAAACGCTGCAATGAGGCGCGGCCTGCTCTCTGGTGGCCTGCGCCTTCGTGGACGGCCCATCGCCTTCGCGCTCCTGGCCTTCGCGGCGGCGGCTTACGCCCCTTTCGCATCGGGACAAACTCTGCGTGCCCCATCGATTCCGGGCACCCCATCGATTACGGGTGCCCCACCGATTCCGGGTGCCCCATCCATTTCGCGCGTTTTGCGAAATGGGTGGGAAGGCTCCGCAGCTTCGTCCGCGGCCGACCCGGCGCCGGCCGCCAGAACGCTGGCCCAGCGCGTCGACCGGCACTACAACAGTCTGCACTCCCTCAAAGCCGATTTCACCGAGAGCTACGAGGGTCTGGGCATGAAACGCACAGAAAGCGGCAGGCTGATCTTGCTCAAGCCGGGGCGCATGAGGTGGGATTACCGCTCGCCGCCCGGCAAGCTGTTCCTTCTCGACGGAAAATTTTCCTGGTCTTACACGCCCGGCGACTCCCATGTGCTGCGCATTCCCGCAAAGGACTTGAACGATCTGCGCTCGCCGCTGCGCTACCTGCTGGGCCACGCGGAGTTGGCCAGGGAATTGAACGGCCTGGCGGTCGAGCCGGCGCCTGGCGGGCAGTTCACGCTGACCGGCATTCCAAAAAATATGGAAAACCGGGTTGCGCGCCTTGCGCTCACCGTGACCGCCGACGGGACCATCACCGGCATCGAGATAAAAGAGACAGACGGCGCGGTGACCAGATTCACGTTCAGCAGCGAGCAACCGGACGCGCCCATTTCCGCGAGTGCGTTCCGTTTTATGCCGCCGCCGGGCGTACCCGTCGTCGATTCGCTGCCGCCGGTGTGAGGCTCCCGGAGCCGGAAATTCCAGCACCTGTCAGCCTGAGGTGAGAGTCTGGTTTTGAAAGGGCACGACTTTAGTCGTGCCGTAAGGCGCCTGGAATCAACAGGCTTTAGGGCGCAAATATACTTGACTCATCGAAGAAAAATCTATACAGTTTTCCCATGAGTAAGAACAGAGAACCGCAAACCCTTCAGGATGCAATCAGATACTTTGCCGATACCGACCGCTGCATTGCCTACCTTGCGGAGCGGCGCTGGCCGGATGGTGTGGTTGTGTGCCCGACATGCGGACGGCGCGACGTTGCCTATTTTCCGGCTCGGCGCGTGTGGCAGTGCAAGAGCCGACATCCGAAGTGTCAGTTTTCCATCAAGGTTGGAACCATCTTCGAGGATTCGCCTATTGCCCTCGGTTCGTGGCTAACGGCCATGTGGATGATTGCCAACTGCAAGAATGGCGTGAGCAGTTGGGAGATTCACCGCGCCATCGGCGTCACGCAGAAAACTGCTTGGTTCATGCTGCATCGGATCAGACGCGCTATGGGAACTGAGACCCCGCATCGGATGGGCGGATCAGACGGCGGACCCCTCGAAGTGGACGAAACTTTCGTTGGCGGCAAGGTCAGCAATATGCACCGTAAAACCGCCCTGAAACGCGGATTGAGCAGGACCGGCGGCGCTGAAAAAGCTATCGTCATGGGTTTGCTCGACCGTGAGCTGCGCCAGGTCCGCGCCAAGGTGATTCCCAACGTCAAGCGCGAAGTCTTGCAAGCCGAGATTCTCCGCCAAGTCGAAAAGGGTTCGACTGTCTACACCGATGGGCATGTGGGCTACGACAATCTGGCCGCGCAAGAGTATGTCCGCGAAACCGTCAATCGCATCTGGAGTACGTTCGCGGACAGGTCCACACTCAGGGGATAGAGAATTTCGCCGGTCAGCGTGGCCACCACGCGGCCCACCTGGCGGGTGGAGGCATCGGGGCGCCGCACGACTCCTGTACCGATCCTGCCTGCTATGCGGCGAAGGTGGACGCGCACGTAAAGCAGACCGTCGCTGCAAAGCCGAAGCTGGTACAGATCAGCACCGCCTACGGCGAACAGGCCGAAGGCAGTCCGGCTGTCCCCCGGAATGAATATGTCGAAATCCGGCAGGAGAAGCCAAGGAACAAATATCAGCAGGACGCGCCGGAGTACAAGACCTGCAAGCGCACCACCGAAGCGATTGTTGCCGAGGGCAGCCAGAAAGGCGAAATCCGTAAGGTGTGCGCCAATCCCGATTGCCCGGTGCATCATGCAAAGAGGCTCCGGCAACGGACTCAGGTCACCGACGCAGGGATGAAAGCACAGCAGGAGAAGCAGTGCCGCGAGGAGGCGCTGGCGCAGGCCACCGGGCTGCGCGTGCTGAAAGCCATCGGCGACGCGGTTCCTGTGCGGCTGATGAAGCGCGACCTGCTGTTTGTTGTAGGCCGCTTGACCGCGATGCTGGACGAACGCCGAGTTGCCGCTCTCATCCGGCAGCACGGCATCGGCAAGCCGAAAGGCTGGGAAGCCCCGGCAAAACTGCTGGCGGCTTTTCTACCCAAGGCCGAAGAAAGCAAGTTGGGGCGCATTTTGGTGGAAACGGCCATTCTGCTCTCCATGCACAACCAAGCAGACACCGCGACAGTTCTCCGCGATGCCGCGCAGACCTACAAGGCGGACGTTGACACCATCTCGGCAAGCGTGAAGCAGGAGTTCGCAGCGAAAGAGAAAGGGAAGGCAGCGAAAAAAGCCTGGCCGAAGCCAGCCGTCAAACAGCAGCCGACGAGATAGCCACTCAATTTACTTAGTTACAACTGTAGTATTAAAGTCAGTGAGGTCAACGGCGAGCTCGGCGCCCACTCAAGGTCATTCCCATCAACACCGTCGGCTAGGTCTCTGACCATTTGAACTTGTCCCACCGAGGGTGCCCCAGGTCCCCGATTTTGGGACCC
>JBOGLX010000163.1:0-13300 GCA_050745765.1 Occallatibacter sp.
CGATCACAAACTGATTTATGGCCGGGCTTTGCCCCCCATGGGGCACGCGGAAAGAGCCAGACGCGTCCGTCTGGCTGGAAACTGAATAAAGTCACAGGCTCTGAGCGAAGCCGAAGAGGGTGGGACAGCCCAAACTTCCCCTCACACCGTTCATTGATCTTAATGAGAATTCGGCCGCGAGAATTTGAATCGGATGAGAGTCGGAATAGCCTTGAGAGCCATCGAATTGTGGACGGGACGCCGAAGATTTGGCCGCGGCCCGGATGCGGAAATCGGACTGGAGCGGGCGTCCGTCTACAATCGTTACGGGAAAAGCTATGACAGAAACTCGCGATACTGTGATTCTGGGCTCGGGCTGCGCCGGGCTGACTGCGGCTATTTACGCCGCGCGCGCCGGATTGAGCCCACTGGTGCTTGAAGGGCACGAGCCAGGCGGGCAGCTCTCGATTACCACGCTGGTCGAGAATTTTCCCGGCTGGCCGGATGGCATCCAGGGGCCGGAGCTGATCGAGAACATGAAGAAGCAGGCGGCGCGCTTCGGAGCGGCGTTCGAGCTGGCGGACGTGGCCAAGGCCGATCTGAGCGTGTACCCGTTCAAACTCGCAACGCAGACGGGCGAGGTGCGCGCGCACACGCTGATCGTTGCCTCGGGCGCGAGCGCGCGCTGGCTGGGGTTGCCCAGCGAGCAGGCGCTGATCGGGCACGGGGTTTCAAGCTGCGCCACCTGCGACGGGTTCTTTTTCCGCGGGAAAGAAATCGCCGTCGTCGGCGGCGGCGATTCGGCGATGGAGGAGGCGCTATTTCTGACGCGGTTTGCGTCGAAGGTCACGCTGCTGCACCGGCGGGAAAACTTCCGCGCCTCGAAGATCATGCTGGAGCGGGCCATTGCGCACCCCAACATCGAGCTGCGCACCAACGTGGTGGTGGAGGAAGTGCTGGGCGTCGAAGACAAGGAAGTGAAGGGGCTGCGGCTGCGCCATGCCGCGAGCGGCGAGACCAGCGAACTGCCGGTGAGCGCGATGTTTCTGGGCATCGGGCACGAGCCTAATGCGAAGATGTTCGCGGGGCAGATCGATCTGGACGAGGGCGGATATATTGTGACCACGGGCGATGTGCTGACGACGCGCAACGGCGTGGTGGTGCCGGGAGTGTTTGCCTGCGGCGACGTGCAAGACCGCCGGTATCGCCAGGCGATCACGGCGGCCGGGTCGGGGTGCATGGCGGCGCTCGAGGCGGAGAAGTTTCTGGAAGCGCGCGGGCATTGATACTGGCGCGCGAAGGAGCGGAGTCATGGCGTCGATTTTTCCGGGCCGCTATACCGCGCAGTTTGGCGAGTCCTTTGTCGTCTTCCTCATCGGCATGAGGATACCGCGCTTTGGGATGGCTCAGGCAGGGGAACACGTGCGCGCTGTCGGGCGGCTTGAGGGCGCGCGCTCGCGCATGGGACGCGCGGAAGCCGAATGACGGCGCTTGGGGAAAATCTGCAACGGCTGGAAGAGGCGATTCAGGGCGCGTGCCGCGCGGCGGGGCGCTTGCGAGCCGAAGTCGAGCTGATGGCTGTCTCGAAGACCTATTCGGCGGAGACGATTGCCGAGGCCGCTGAACTGGGGCTGACGGTTTTCGGTGAGAATCGCGTGCAGGAGTTCGCGGCGAAAGCGCCGGAGCTTGAGGGGTTGCGGGGACGCGTGGAGAAGCCGATTCGCGTGCATCTGATTGGGCACCTGCAGAGCAATAAAGCGGCGCGTGCGGCGGAGCTATTCGATGCGGTCGATTCGGTGGACTCGCTGCGAGTGGCGGAGCGGCTGAACGATGCGGCTTCAAAGCTCGGGAAGCGATTGCCGGTTTTGATTGAGGTGAAGCTGAGCTCCGAGGAAACGAAGACAGGGTTGGATCCGGCGTCGGCGGATGCGAACGAATTGCTGGAGCGGCTGCCGGATTTTGCGTCTCTGGAGATGCGCGGGCTGATGACGATTGCGCCGTTTGGCGTGGAGGAGAGCGAGAAGCGGGCCTGCTTCCGCAGTTTGCGCGAGCTGCGCGAGCGGTGGACTGCGGCGCATCGGAGATTGAAGTTCGACGTGCTCTCGATGGGGATGAGCGGCGACTTCGGGCTGGCCATTGCCGAGGGCGCTACTCGTATCCGCATCGGCACGTTGCTGTTTGGGAAGCGGAAGCCGTATGCGGGGCCGGCTGAATGAGTTTGGGAATGGTGCGGACAGTTGCGGGCGGAGTTACGCTTGCCGTACGTGCGCAGCCTGGGGCGAAGAAGACGGCCGTCGTAGGCGCTTACGGCGAAGGCGCAGCGGCTCAAGTGAAGATAGCTGTGCAGGCAGCGGCGATTGACGGACTGGCTAACTTGGCGCTGGTTGAGTTTCCTGCCGAGTTATTCGAAGTGCCTAAGTCGGCCGTGGAAATTCGCTCCGGCGAGTTATCGCGGAGTAAAGTGTTTATACTGCGCGGAGTAACTGAGGCGCGGGCTGAGGTAATACTGGTGAAAATTCTTGCTTGATGGCGCGCTTTTATCGTCCGCAGGCGGCGAGCGCGATGCGGAGCGCTTCTTCAGCAGCCGCATTCCTCCAACAACTGCTTTGCCTGCCCAAGCCACAAGCCCTGGAACTGATCACGCCTGCTTCCCGCTAAACAAATACTCACAGACCCAGCCCCTCAACCGGCCCCATCCGCCCGAATCTCCGCAACCTCCAGCCGCTCGTCCTTCTTCAGATACCCCTTCCGCCGGAACCAGTCCGCCATCGCATCGCGCAGCCGATCCAAAGGCACGCGATGCCCCGCTTCGAGCAGCCCATCGCCCGCCGGCAGCGTGTCGTCGAAGACCGCATCGTTGGTAAAGTTCCGCATCGCGAACGAGTCGATCCAGCGAATCGGACAGGCGTGCCGCTCCCCGCCCGCATCGACGCGCTCAATCGAAAACCGCCGGGTGAACATGGTTCTAATCTAAATCCACCCCATGCCGCTTCGGTCTCCCCTCCGCTCGAAGTATCGCCCGGAGAATTGTCCGAAAACGGACGCCTCCTCTCAATTTTGAACAGCGCGGCCCGCTGCCGCCTCTCAACTTGCGGCCGTAACCCGCTTCCTTTCTGCTCTATGCGGCAATTCCTCAACTCTTCCAAATGGCCGCCCATGTGCATAACCCTGTTTGGCCCAAATCCCTCCCGGGAGCGTGAACCGTGCCCAACATCTTCACCGACCTGCGCATTGCCGCCCGCCGCCTTCGCAATTCACCGGGTTTTACCCTGACCATCGTCTTGACGCTCACCACGGCTATCGCCGCCAACCTGGTCGTCTTCGGCGTCATGAACGCGGCCATCCTGCGCCCGCTCAATGTCGCCCATGCCGATCGCCTCTTCGAAATCGAGCAGCGCACACCCGGCTTCCTTTCCCAGTCTTATCCCGACTTTCACGATTACCGCGCCCGCAACTCTACCTTTGCCGATATGGCCGCCTACCGCTTCGACGTGGCCGGAGTTTCCGCCGGCGGCGCAGCCACTCAGAGTTGGAACTACGAGGTAACCGGAAACTACTTCGACATGCTCGGCGTCCAGCCCGAGCTCGGCCACTTCTTCCACGCATCCGACGAGCGCGGCTACAACTCCGCACCCTACGTCGTCCTCAGCGACGCCTTCTGGCGCTCGCGCTTTGCCGCCAATCCCCGCATCGTCGGCAGCACTGTCGACCTGAACAAGCATCAGTTCACCGTCATCGGCGTTGCGCCGCCCAGTTTCCACGGCACCGAGCTCTTTTTCTGGCCGGATTTCTGGGTTCCTATGGTCAACTCTCCCGAGCTCGACGGCTACAACTACCTGCACGAGCGCGGCAACCACGAGCTGTTTGTCCTCGGAATGCTCAAGCCTGGCGTCACCACGCAGCAGGCCGCGCAAAATCTCAACGCCATCGCCGCGCAGCTCGCCCAACAGTATCCGCAGACCGACGACCAAATGGGCGCGCGCCTGACCACCCCCGGCCTCATGGGCGACATGCTCGGCGGCCCAGCCCGCGAATTCCTCGCCGGCATCTTTCTCCTGGCCCTGCTGGTGCTGGCCGCGGCCTGCGTCAACCTGGCCAGCATTTTTTCGGCGCGCGCCGCGGACCGCACCCGCGAGCTCGCCATCCGCATGGCCATCGGCTCCGGACGCTGGCGGCTGATGCGCCAGGTCCTCGCCGAAGCCGCGCTCCTGTCGCTGGCCGGCGCAGCCGTCGGCACGCTCGTCTCTGGCGCCCTCATGCACGCCCTCAGTCAGTGGCGGCCCATCGCCGAATACCCCATCCACGTCACCGTCGCCGTCGATGCCCGCGTTTACCTCATCGCCGTGCTCCTCGCCGTACTCAGCGCCGTGCTGCCGGCCCTGCTTACCGCACGCCAGGTTTGGCGCACAGACGCCATGCAGGCCATGCGCGGGACCGCGCAAACCAGCTTCCGGCGCTTGAATCTCCGCGATCTCCTGCTCGGCCTTCAGGTGGCGTTGTGCGCTCTTTTGGTTACCAGCGCCCTCGTCGGCCTGCGCGGCATGGAGCGCTCGCTGCACGCGCGCTTCGGCTTCGACCCGCAGGGCGTGGAGCTTCTAGATACCTACATGGAGATGGCCGGCTACTCCGACGCTTCGGCGCTCCCCGTACAAAAGAAGATGATGGAGCAGGCCAAACGCATTCCCGGCGTCGCCGCGGTGGGCACCATCGATGGGGCGCCCATGGACGGAGGCGGCAACACTATGTCCACTTTCCGCGAGGGCACGGCGGACTTCCGCAACTCGAACAGCGTGGCGGAGGTTCGATCCTACATCATTTCGCCCGGATATCTGCAGGCCTCGGGGCTGCGCCTGCTCGCCGGACGCAACTTCACCTGGAATGACGACGCCAAAGCTCCGCGCGTAGCCCTCGTCAACGAGACCTTCGCCCACGTCCTCTTTGGCAACGCGCCCGCCGTGGGCAAGCAATTTATGGATTCGGGCCCAAAAACCTACCTGATCGCGGGCGTCGTCGAGAACGGCAAATACGATTCGCTCACCGAAGACCCCAAGCCCGCGATGTCCTTCCCGCTGGCGCAGAACAACGAAAATCACACCACGCTGGTCGTCCGTTCCCAGCGCACCCCCGCGGAGATGGCCGCCGCGCTCAGCGCCATGATGACGAGCATCGACCCCAGCCTGCCGGTAACCATCCAGAGTTGGCCGCAGCAACTCGAACTGGCGCTTTTCCCTGCCCGCGTAGCCACGGTTGCTCTCGGCCTGCTCGGCCTGCTCGCCGCCATGCTCGCCGCCACCGGCATCTTCGGCATGGCCAGCTACGCAGTCGCCCGCCGCCTGCGCGAGATGGGCATTCGCGTGGCCCTCGGCGCCAAACGCCTGCAGGTGCTCGAAGCCGCCCTCGGCCGGACGCTTCTGTTGCTCACCTTTGGTTCGCTCGCCGGCCTGGTTCTCGGCGCGCTCGCCAGCCGCGTCCTCTCCAGCATCGTCTATGAAGCCACCGTCTTCGACCCCGTCGTTATGGCCGGAGCCATCGGAGCCATGGTGGCCATCGGAATGCTCGCCGCCGCGGTCCCCGCGCGCCGCGCTATCCAGGCCGACCCCGCCGTTCTGCTCCGGGAGGAGTGACGAGGCAGGGTCCGCGCTGAGCCCAGCACATCGAACTACACTCACCAGAAACTTCCTTCGTATTGACACAGATTTTGTTCCGCGTGAGTTCCGCGAGGTTTGTGTGTCGACGGCACATGGCGAGATGTGGCCTGCCAGAGCCGTGAGTCCTCTGCAGGCGTGCCAGGGTGGCTGGCGGGTGCGGTTCCTGTCGAATCCGCACAAGGGGAACCGGAATGCCCAACCCCAGGGCGGAGCGAGTCTCTAAAGTTTGAATCCCTCGGCGCGCAGCGCCTCTATGCAGCGCAGCATACCCCGATCGTAGGTCAGAACCTCGTAACCCAGGCGAATCGCAGCCGCGCACACCACTATGTCTATAGGGCCGCATTCGATTCCGTGATCCCGGCACAGATTGAAGAGCCGCGCCGCTTCAATGTAGTCGGCCGCCGTGGTCTCCTCAGAGAGAAATGGCTCCAGCAAGCTCTCGGTTTTGGCAAACTGTGCCCTGTCGCGGATGCCGGACAGTATCTCCTGCCGGATGGGCCCGATGATAGCTGCGCGGTTGTCTTGAATGACTTCTCTGAGCTGCGCGAGCCAACGTTGTTCCTCCTCGCTAAGTCGATTTGGGTCTTTGCGCCGCAGTGAAAGAGACCATACGCACGTATCCACGATCGCTTTCAATCTTCGTCAACCTCGATCCGGTCCAGCATCCGCATTTTCTTGTAATCGTAATCGGGATCGAAATCGATGGTTCCAAAGTGATCCAGTATTTCGAGTTGCTTCCGCCTTCGAATGTACTCGTCGAGCGCAGCGGTCACGGCCTCTTTTTTCGTTTTATGGTGGCCGATCTGCCGTGCCTCTTCGATCAGCCCATCGTCGATTGCCAAATTCGTCGCCATTGCCGCGCCTCTCGTATTGTGTAGAATATCACACATTCAGGCGTGTAAAGCGGGCAGGTTATATCCGAACCCACAGTGGATCGAATAGATGTTCCCGCTTCCGGAGATGAGGTTTTGTCCTTCCGTGACGAAACTGCCGTAGCACGGTATCCTTAAACAAGAGCCCCTGCTGGCCCGGCGTCGATCATGCGCAGGAGACTGATACTCCATGTCGTCAGGGTCGTAAGCACGTGGAGCAGCGGGCGGACGACAGCTAATTTTCCGCTGGACGGACTTAAAGCTCGACTACGGTGGTTCCTCCGCGCGTGTTCGTTTGACAGACTAATCTGCCTTGAACCTTCGAAGTCATCGAGGGCTTAATGGAAGATAGAGACCTGCAGCCGCGCTCCGGGGTGCCGTTGAGACACAAGGTCATCGCCCTGTTCATCGCAGCGGCCACATTCTGCTTGCTCTGGGTCTGGCTAAGTAAGAAGGCGACGGAATCCGCATCCGCCGTGTTGAAATTCGACCCCGCCCTGGCGCAAAACGTCGATCCGGGTCTCATGTTCGCGAGAAAACCGGCCATTGCGCTGGCAGACTCGATTCTGAATGACCAGACAATCGCAGGACTCGCGAAGCGGGCGCATCTGTCGTCGTCGACGGCCGCGAGCCGGATCGGAGAATTCCGCTCAGGTCTGGAATTGATGCAGCCATCGTCCAGAATGCTCAGGGTGCAGTTTCTGGGCCGCGACTCCGGCCAATCGGCGGCGAACGCGAACGCTGTCGCCCAGGCTCTCGCGGCGTGGACGCCTTCTCGGGTCGGTATGCCTGTGTCCGCTGCGCACCCGCAACCGGTCGCTCGACCCGGTGCACCCGCCCAAAGGACGACCGCCGAAGGCCAGAGCCGGGAAAATCAGCCCGTCTCCGCTCCCTCGTTGCCCGATCATTCGCTTTCCGATTCACTCGGCGAAATGAGCGCACAGCTGGCGGCGACCAATCGGGACCTGGACCGTCTCGCCGGCGAACGCTATACCGGCTATTCGCCGGATCGGAATACGCGGTCGGAGTACGCGGAGTTCGACCAGCAACGGCTCCTGACGACGCAGGTTTATGCGGCCGAGAAGAAGCTGGATGATCTGCGAGTGCAGCATGGGGCAGATACCGACCCCGGCGTAAAAGGCCAACTAACTTCAATTCAGCAGGCACTGTACTCGATCTTGCGCAGCGACGATACTTTCGACCATTCCGCGGAGGCCAACGGTTTCAATGCTGTGGGAGTAAGCGCCAGCCAATTGCGTCGGGAGCGTTCCAAGCTGAATCAGGCCATCGGTGTCATCGGCAAAGATCGCCAGGCGATCGAGAGGACAGAGACCGCACACTCCGCCTCAGATGGATCGTCGCCGGCGCCTTCTCCGTCTGCATCGGCGCCGCCTTCAGCAGCGCAATCATCTTCATCTCTTCAGCAGCATACGCTGCCCGCGGACTCGGGAAATTCCGCACCGCGGCAGCCGTCCGACCACCCGCTGAGCATGGTGCGGCTGGCAAGCCCCACGCGACCGGCTTCGCAGTGGCTCGCAATCCTGGTGGGCTTTGTCTGTGGTCTGTTGTATCTGGGGAGCGCGGCTTGGGCTCGCCGCCGGACCGAAAGCGATGAAGATTACGAAGAAGAAAGTACGTTTCCACAGAGATTCATTACGCCCACTCCGCCAGTCGATGCACCCAGGGAGTATGACAGGGCTGCAGATCTGTCCGCCACGCAAACCGAGCCTGTTGAGGTTGAATCAACCCTGCGCCGGCGAGCGCCCTTTGCGTTTGGCGCCGCCCCCGACGAGGGCGCCGCTCCCCGGAGAGATGCCCTCTTCGCGGACGACAACGATGAAGCTTCTGTCGGCGTTCGTGAAGAGCCTCTCATCGAGGCTCGCCAGTCGGCAGCGCTCGAAGAGAGGGTCGAAATGGCCGATTCTGTCGCGGACCGGCTCAGGAAGATCATTTCTCAAACCTCGGTTGACTGGATGTTTGAAGAAGGCAGTCAGGACGCTGCCGGCAACCCACAACAGAACCGGCAACAGTTGTCAGGGAGTCAGGATCGCCCCTAGCGGCCTGAAGCAGTTCGAAACTAACTCAAAATGCCCTTGATCGAAACTTCCTTGCGGCCGTCTCTGGGTGGAGAAACAATGTTGCCCTCGATGGGCGCGCCGTCCACGGTGAGCGCAATCCGATTTCCCGCACCCTGGCGTTCGATGGCAATCTTATAGACCACGCCGCGAAAGATGCGCGTGGCTGAAAATCCCTGCCAGGCGGAGGGAATGACCGGCGCAATCTCCAGTCCATCGAAGGTGGCGCGCACGCCCAGAATCCACTGCGCAATGGCGTAGTAATTCCACGCCGCCGTGCCGGTAAGCCAGGAGTTTTTGGCTTCGCCGAATGTGGGCGCGTCTTTGCCGGCGATCATCTGCGCGTAAACATAGGGCTCGCAGCGGTGCAGGTCGCTAATGTCTTCGCGCGCCGAGGGATTGATGCGGCTGTAGTAATCGTGCGCCCGGTCACCGTGGCCCAGCCGCGTCTCCGCGATCATCACCCACGGATTGACGTGGCAGAAGATGCCGGCGTTCTCCTTGTATCCAGGCGGGTAAGAAGAGATTTCGCCGAGGTTGAGATAGTAGCGGGAATAAGCCGGCTGCTGCAGGACGAGACCATGCTGTGTGGCCAGGTGCCGGCCCACGGCGGCCAGGGCCATGGCCGCCCTGCCGTCGTCGAGTCCGATGCCGGCAAGCACGCAAAAGCCATTGGACTCGATGAAAATCCTGCCCTCCTCGCACTCCTTCGAGCCTATTTTGTCCCCGTTGTGGTCGTAAGCGCGCAAGAACCATTCGCCGTCCCAGCCGTGTTCACGGATGGAGTGTTCCATCCGCTCGACCTCGGCAAGGGTGCGGCCCGCATCGTCTTTAAGGCCGCGGCGGGCAGCAATGGCGGCAAGCTCGCGGCCGGCGTAGACAAAAAGGCCGGCGATGAAAACCGACTCCGCAACCTTGCCGTCTTTGTTCGTCGTCGTCTGAAAAGACATGCCGGAGGTATCGGAGAAACAGTTCAGGTTGAGGCAGTCGTTCCAGTCGGCGCGGCCGATCAGCGGCAGTCCGTGCGGCCCCAGGCGATCGAGCGTGTAGTTGAAGCTGCGTTGCAGATGGTCGTAGAGCGGCGCTTCGGAGCCGGCCTCGTTGTCATAGGGCGCGGGCTCGTCGAGGATGCTCCAGTCGCCAGTCTCTTTGAGATAGGCCGAGACGCCGAGGATGAGCCAGTGCGGGTCGTCGTTGAAACCGTCGCCGATGTCGTTGTTCCCGCGCCTGGTGAGGGGCTGGTACTGGTGATAGGCGCCGCCTGTGGGCATTTGCGTGCCGGCGAGGTCGAGGATGCGGCGGCGGGCGCGCGCCGGCGCCATGTGTACCACGCCGAGCAGGTCCTGATTGGAGTCGCGGAAGCCGAGACCGCGCCCGATGCCCGATTCAAACAACGAGGCCGAGCGCGACAGGTTGAACGTGGCCATGCACTGGTAGGCGTTCCACGTATTCACCATGCGGTTGGTGTGAACGTCAGGCGTGTTGACCTGGAAGAGACCGAGCATTCTGTCCCAGTGGTCGCGGAGGCGATCGAACGCCGCATCGGCTTCCTTCCCGTCGAGATACCGGGCGATGACGGGCTTCACAGTTTTCTTGTTGATGGTTTGCGAGCCGGGAGGGTCGAACTTCCGGTCCTCCGGATTTTCATGGTAGCCGAGGATGAAGACGACCTGCCGCGTCTCTCCGGGAGCCAGGTCGAGATTGACCTGGTGCGCGCCGATGGGCGACCAGCCGTAAGCGATCGAGTTGGTCAGTTGTCCTGCTGCGACTGCGGCAGGCGAGTCCCAGCCGCGATAGGGGCCGAGAAACGCATCGCGCTGCGTGTCGAAACCCGATCCTGGGCTCGATCCGGGGCCGGCGCCGGGTCCTGAGCAGGCAAAGTAAGCGAAATGATTGCGGCGTTCGCGATATTCGGTCTTGTGATAGATGACGCCGTCTTCGACTTCTACCTGCCCGGTGCTCAGGTTGCGCTGGAAGTTGGTGGCGTCGTCCTGTGCATCCCACAGGCAAAACTCAATGCCGCCGAAAACGGAGATCCGCGCCCGCGCCGCCCGGCGGTTGGTGACCGTAAGCTGCCAGATCTCGAGGTTCTCGTCGAGGGGGACGAAGTAGCGCGTGTGCGCCTCGATGCCCTCGAATGTGGAGCCAATGACCGTGTAACCCATGCCGTGGCGGCAGCAATAGCCCTCGGCGCGGTGGCGCGTGGGCTGCCAGGAGGGCGACCAGAACCGGCCCGATTCGCCGTCGCGGAGGTAAATATAGCGCCCGCCGCAATCGGCCGGAACGTTGTTATAGCGGTAGCGGGTGAGCCGGCGCAGGCGGGCATCGCGATAGAACGAGTAGCCGCCCGCGGTATTGGAGATAATGCCGAAATATTCCTGGCAGCCCAGATAGTTGATCCAGGGTAAAGGCGTGGCGGGGTGCGTGATAACGTATTCTCGATTTTCATCGTCGAAATACCCGAACTTCATGGCGAGTTCCCTTCCGAACACCCGGCGGAGCTGCTGGCGTTTTCGGCAATGATAAGCTCAAACGTTTTTGCAGAGCAAATTTATACGTTGCAAAGAGGGGCGCGATCAGTATACTCGATGGAGCGGAAATGAACGAATGTTGACGGTCAATAGCGGAGCGGAAAGCGCCCGACGCCGAGGCTCGCGCCAAGTGAGAGACTGGTCCGTCCTTCCACCAATCTGGTGAATTCGGGAGCCCCGATGCATCTTCACGCTTTGGATATTGCGATCATTCTGGTGTATCTTCTGGGCACCGTTTTGGTCGGCTATTGGGTTTCCCACTACGCCTCGCGCGATATGGCGGCCTATTTTCTGGGCGGAAACAAGCTCCCCTGGTACGTACTCGGCCTCTCCAACGCATCGGGAATGTTCGACATCAGCGGCAGCATGTTGCTGGTGTACTGGATGTTCGTCTACGGTCTCAAAAGCGTGTGGATCCCGTGGCTGTGGCCGACCTTCAACCAGGTCTTTCTCATGGTTTATCTCTCCGCGTGGTTGCGCCGCTCGAACGTGATGACCGGAGCAGAGTGGATCAAAACCCGCTTCGGCACCGGACGGGGCGCGCAACTGTCGCACCTGATCGTGGTCGTCTACGCATTCATCAGCATCATCGGGTTTTTCACCTACGGATTCAAAGGCATCGGCAAATTCGCGGCCACGTTTCTGCCCTGGCACCTGTCGCCCAACGAGTACGCGCTGATTCTCGTCGCCATCACGGCCATCTACGTGATCAAGGGCGGCATGATCAGCGTGGTGATTACGGAGGTGGTGCAGTTCTGCATCTTGTCCGTTGCCTCCTTCGCGGTGGGAATCATCGCCATGCGCCGCGTGGCGCCTGCGGTTTTGCACCGCGTGGTGCCGCCCGGCTGGGACAACGTGTTCTTCGGCTGGCATTTGAATCTCGACTGGTCGGCGCTGATCCCGGCCACCAACTTGAGGATCGCGCAGGACGGCTATGGGCTGTTTGGCTTCTTTATCATGATGCTGTTCTTCAAAGGCGTGCTGGTCTCCGCCGCCGGCCCGGCTCCCAACTACGACATGCAGCGCGTGCTCTCCGCCAAAAACCCGCGTGAGGCGTCGATGATGAGCGCATGGGTGAACGTCGTGCTCACCTTTCCGCGCTACTTTCTCGCCGCCGGGCTGGCCGTGCTGGCCGCGGCATTTTTCAGCGGCAGCATTCGCGCCATGGGAACCAAAATGGACTTTGAGCTTGTCCTGCCCTATGCGCTGGCCCGCTTCGTGCCCACCGGACTGCTGGGATTCTTGATCTCCGGCCTGCTCGCCGCCTTTATGGCCAACTTTGCCGCCACCGTCAACGCCGCGCCGCCCTACTTTGTCAACGACATCTACAAGCGCTACATCCGTCCCAACGCGCCGCCCCGGACCTATGTCCGCCTCAGCTATCTCAGCTCGTTTGCGGTGGTGGTCATCGGCGTGCTCATCGGCTGGAACGTGACTTCGATCAACTCCGTCGTGGTGTGGATCGTCTCCGGATTGTGGGGCGGATACACCGCTTCCAACGTCCTCAAGTGGTACTGGTGGCGTTTCAACGGCTACGGCTATTTCTGGGGCATGGTGGCCGGCATTGTCTCCGCGCTGACGCTGCCGCCGTTCATTGGGAAAATCCCGCCGGTGCAGCATCTGCTCGCCGCCAACGCCATCAATCCGGACGTCTCCATCGTTTTTCCGCTGGTGCTCATTCTTTCGCTGATCGGTTGCTTTGCGGGCACGCTCTTGACCAGGCCGGATGACGACGAAGTGCTGAAGGACTTCTATCGCCGCGTGCGGCCCTGGGGATTGTGGGGCCCGGTTTACCGTATGGTGCTTGCCGAAGATCCCGGCTTCGAACGCAACAAGGACTTCGCGCGCGACATGTTCAACGTCGCTGTCGGGATCGTTTGGCAGGTCTCGCTGGTGGTGCTGCCCATGTATGTGGTGATTGGAGAGTTGCGGCGCGCGGGCATCGCTCTTGCGGTTATATTGGCGACATCCGCGATTCTCAAATTCTCCTGGTATGACCACCTGGACCGCCGGGAAGTGAAAACCGGCAAAGCCGCTGTATCGGCAGATTAGGCGCTATATCTTCGACCGCTTGAACTTGTACCAGACTGGGTGCCCCAGGTCTCGATTTTGAGACCTGGGATGAGCAGTCGTAACGCACCAAATCATGCGGCCAGAGACCCTAGTGTAGTGTCCACTATATAACTGGACAACCG
>JBOGLX010000164.1:0-21631 GCA_050745765.1 Occallatibacter sp.
CGAAGGGTGCCGTAAGTGGCCCAAAATCAGCGCGGCTTTAGCCGCTGAGGGAAGGTTTTTTGCGGAGTTTCGACTTTCGCCACAGGCTGCTAGGCACCCTTTCTGAAGGTGGGGGGTGGGGTCGGCGCAAATTGCCCCATTTTTCAGTGCATTGTGTATTGTAAGCCGCATGCAATGAGTTGCTTGCGAAATATGCCAGTTTATCAAGTAGTAAACAATAAATCCGTTTTTAGGCAATTTTAGCCTCACTTAAGCTGTTAAAGGTTGCCTTAACAGCCCGTGGAGGAAGTCCGGTTTTGAAAAGGCACGACTTTTAGCCTGCCCTGAGAGTTTATGACTTTATTCGACTTGCGGAAAATCGGTGTTGCAAGGAAGGGGCTTGCGGACCAAAAATCCGCGAAAAATCAAAAAAGTCACAAACTCTGAGCGTAGTCGAAGGGTGCCGTAAGTGGCCCAAAATCAGCGCGGCTTTAGCCGCTGAGGGAAGGTCTTCTTCTGATTCTGACTTTCACCACAGGCTGTTAAGCCGTTTGAAGACAGTTCCGCAGCCAGCTGCCCGAACGAAACTAAAAGAGGACACAGGAACCCTGGTTTCGCTCTAAGACCCTCAAGAAGGCCAGCGACGGAGATGTCTTCATCGAGCGCATCCCAATGGAGCCCTCGGCTGCTCAAACGGACCTGCTCGCGCTGTTCGGGGGTGGCGTTGAGCAGGCGGGAAACCACGCCGGCGGCACCCCGAGGGTCCGTCCTTCGCTCAGATCGACCCACATGCTGTCCTCGTCGAAGCGGACCGCCTTCGGCCTAACGGAAGAATTCATTCAATGTCCTTTCGATGCAGGCCGCGCACGAAACATCTCCGGCGTGTTGAAGCTCCACGCCACAGAGTTTCGGAACGTCTCTGGCAGGCAGCTATTGATGCGCCGTTATGCCGCCGGTAAGATCCGCCGGCGGCACCGCTGCCAGCACGTCGGTCTCGGCGGGGATCTCATCGGCGCGCGGCGTGGGCAGCGGGCTCTCGAGGGCCAGCGCCAGCACCTCGTCCATCTGGTCCACGAAGTGAAGCTTCATGGACTTCTTGATGTTGTCGGGCAGCTCGGCGACGTCTTTCTCGTTGGCGCGGGGCAGGATGACCTCAAAAATGCCGGCGCGCAGCGCGGCCAACAGCTTTTCTTTCAACCCGCCAATGGCCAGCACCTTGCCGCGCAGCGTGATCTCGCCGGTCATGGCACTGTCGCGGCGCACGGGAATCTTGGCCAGAGCGCTGGCCAGCGCCGTAGCCATCGTAATCCCCGCCGAAGGCCCGTCCTTGGGAATTGCGCCCTCGGGCACGTGCAGGTGCAGGTCCATGTTGCGGTAGAACTCGCGGCTCAGGCCCAGCGCTAATGCCTTGCCGCGAATGTAACTGAGCGCGGCCTGCGCCGATTCCTGCATCACGTCGCCGAGTTGGCCGGTAATTGTGAGCTTGCCCTTGCCGTCGAGCACCTGCACTTCCGTGGTCAGAATGCTGCCCCCGACTTCGGTCCAGGCCAGGCCCGTCACCAGGCCCACTTCGCTCTTCTCGTGCGCTTCGGAGTCGCGGAACTTGGCCACGCCCAGGAACTCGCCGATGTTCGCCGCCGTCAGTTCTTCCCGGTGCTTTGTGCCGGCCTTGATCACCTTGCGCGCCACCTTACGGCACACATTGCCGATCTCGCGCTCGAGGTTGCGCACGCCCGCCTCGCGCGTGTAATAGCGGATGATCTCGAGGATCGCGTCGTCCTTGAAGGCGATGTTCTTTTCGCTCAGCCCGGTCTGCTCGCGCTGCTTCTTCACCAGATACTGCTTCGCGATCTCCAGCTTCTCCTGCTCCGTGTAGCCTTGCAGCCGCAGAATCTCCATGCGGTCCTGAAGCGCGGGCGGAATGGTGTGCAGCACGTTGGCCGTGGCCACAAAGAGCACCTGCGAGAGGTCGTAGTCCACGTCCAGATAATGATCCTGGAACGTAGTGTTCTGCTCCGGATCGAGAACTTCAAGCAGCGCCGAAGCCGGATCGCCGCGGAAGTCCGAAGCCATCTTGTCCACTTCGTCGAGCAGGAAGACCGGATTCTTGGTGCCCGCGCGCTTCATGTGCTGAACGATCTGCCCAGGCATGGCGCCTATATAAGTCCGTCTGTGTCCGCGAATCTCGGCCTCGTCGCGAACGCCGCCCAGCGATAGCCGCACAAACTTGCGGCCGGTAGCCTTCGCAATCGACATGCCCAGCGAGGTTTTGCCCACCCCCGGAGGTCCGACAAAGCAGAGAATCGAACCTTTGGGATTCTTGACCAACTGGCGCACGGCGAGAAACTCGAGGATGCGCTCCTTGATTTTTTCCAGGCCGTAGTGGTCGGTGTTGAGCACTTTCTCGGCGTAGTCGATCGAGCGCGTCTCCTTCGACCGCTTCTTCCACGGCACCGCCAGCAGCCAGTCGATGTAATTGCGGCTCACGGTAGACTCGGCCGACATGGGCGGCATGGCTTCCAGCTTCTTAAGCTCCTGGATGGACTTGTCCAGAACTTCCTTGGGCATGCCCGCGGCTTCGATCTTTTTGCGCAGCTCGTCGAACTCGCTCTTCTCGCCGCGGCCCAGCTCCTTCTGAATGGCCTTGATCTTCTCGTTGAGGTAGTACTCTTTCTGCGCACGTTCCATCTGGCGCTTCACGCGCGACTGAATGTTGCGGTCCAGATCGAGCTTCTCAATCTCGATGTCGAGCACGTCGGCCACGCGGGCCAGGCGCGACGCGGGATCGAAGATCGCAAGCAGCTCCTGCTTCTCCTCGATGCCGATCTGCAGATTTGCCGCGATGGTGTCGGAGAGCTTGGCCGGCTCGTCCATGCGCACCGTGGCGATGATGGTCTCGTAATTGAGCGACTGCTGTAGCTTCACGTACTGCTCGAACAGAGTGGTGACGCGCTGCATAAGCTGCTCGACAGCGGGTGTCATCTCGAACTGCGCTTTGCCCGTGCGCACCGTGGCCACAAAGAACCCGTCGCGGTCGCTTACTTCGATGGATTTGGCGCGCTCCGCCCCTTCCACCAGCACCTTGATGTTGCCGTCGGGCATCTTCACGCTCTGCACGATGGAGCATATGGAGCCGACCTGGTAGATCTCTTTCGCCTTGGGATCGTCGTCGGAGGCGTCGTGCTGCGTGGCCAGAAAAATTTTGCGGTCGCCGGTAAGAGCCTCTTCGAGGGCGCGCACGCTCGATGGCCGCCCTACGACAAAGGGCGTCATCATGTAGGGGAAGATCACCATGTCCCGGATGGGCATCATGGGGAGCTTACGGGGCTCGGATTTATCGCGTGGCTGAGTCATAAAGGAAAACCTATCATTGGACGCACAAAATCAGCCTGGGCAGCGCGGCTGTTGCAAGGCTCATGAAGGAATTGTACAGCGGAACGAGGGCCGGCGTTCACTGAAGCTGAAGTCGTCTACCTGTAGGACGGCGGCAGCCCCCGAGTCACGCGGCTCGGGAAAACCGAGAAACTGGTAAGATGACTACAGGAGTTGTCCAATGAAAGTCAGCACCGTTCGCGAGTTCCAGGAGAACCCTACCGACATGCTGCGTTCAAAGGACCCGATTCTGGTGACTCGCCGGGGGCGTCTAGCCGGCGTCTTTTTCCCGCATCCCGAAGCTACGATGCCTACCGAGCTGAAGCGCGAAATGTTCGCCGTGCTGAGCGCGGAGGTAGCACGCCAGATACAAAAGAGCGGGCTGGATGAAGAAGAGATTCTCGCCGGCTTTGCAAGCTGGCGGAAGACACGCCGTGAAGATCGCCGCCGACGCTAACGTGCTGCTCGCGGCGGTGCTGGGCGGCCGTGCCCGGCTGGTTCTCGACGATCCTGAGATCGAAGAGGTCCTGACGACCAGCGCCGCTTACGCCGAGGTAGAGGAGTACGCGACGCTTCTTGGCCGCAAGAGAAAGCTTGCTCCAGAGGTGTTGATGCTCGCTGTGGCTACGTTGCCGGTGTCGATTGTAAGCCCCGAAGTATATAAGGCCGCGATAACCGAGGCCGACAAGCAGATCGGGTGGCGCGACCCGGACGACATTGAGCTTCTCGCTCTGGCAATTCACTTCAAGATTCCGCTTTGGTCGAACGACAACGATTTCGAGGGGTGCGGAGTCGAGCAGCTTACCACAGCGGAGATTCTCAGCAGGCTAGGGATCTTCGGAAAGAGATGACGAGTGAGCAACTCTGCTTAACCTTAAGCAAGCAAATCCTCAGAGACTTTCTCGCGATATAATTGCGTATCACCCGGCCTTTTCCAGCAGACACGGCGACAGATCGCGCCGCTCGACCATCTCCCGCGTAATCTCGAGATCGCGGACGCGCTTATTCGATGGCAAGTGGTACATCAGGTCGAGCATCAGCTCTTCGAGGATCATGCGCAATCCACGCGCGCCCACCTTGCGCGCCAGGGCCTCGCGCGCGATGGCGCAAGTGGCTTCCTGCGTAAAGTGCAGGCGAACATTCTCGTACTCAAACAGGCGCTGGTACTGTTTGAGAATCGCATTGCGCGGCTTGGAGAGAATTTCGATAAGCGCGGCTTCGTCGAGTTCGTCGAGAACGCCCATTACGGGAAGGCGGCCGACAAACTCGGGAATCAGCCCATACTTGATCAGATCCTGCGGCTCGGTGCGGCGCAAAAGCTCGGTGTCGCGATGCGCGCGGCCGGCGGCCGCATCCGCGTCGGCGTCCACGGCTTTAAAGCCGAGCGCCTTCTTGCCCACGCGCCGGCCCACAACGCGCTCCAGGCCCACAAACGCCCCGCCGCAGATAAAAAGAATGTTGGTTGTATCCACGGCCGTGAACTCCTGGTGCGGATGCTTGCGCCCGCCCTGCGGAGGAACGTTGGCCACCGTGCCTTCGAGAATCTTCAGGAGCGCCTGCTGCACGCCCTCGCCCGAAACGTCGCGCGTGATGGAGGGATTTTCGTCCTTGCGGCCGATCTTGTCGATCTCGTCGATATAGATGATGCCCTGCTGAGCGCGCGTCACGTCGCCCTCCGCCGCCTGCAGCAGCTTGAGGATGATGTTCTCGACATCCTCGCCCACGTAACCGGCCTCTGTCAGCGTGGTCGCATCCACGATGGCGAAAGGCACATCGAGCATCTTGGCCAGCGTGTGCGCCAGCAGCGTTTTGCCCGACCCCGTAGGCCCGATGAGCAGTATGTTCGACTTGGTCAGCTCCACTTCGTTGTTGCGCATGCGGTTCATCTGGATGCGCTTGTAGTGGTTGTAAACAGCCACCGCCAGCTTCTTCTTGGTCTGGTCCTGGCCGATCACAAAATCGTCGAGAAAACTCTTCACTTCCTGCGGCTTGGGCAAGTGGCCGGCGGTAGTGGCTGGAGCCGCATCGCCGCGGTCGTCCTCGAGAATCGAGTTGCAGACGGCCACACACTCGTCGCAGATATAAGCGCGTGGATAGTCGCTCGGCGAGGAGATCAATTTGGCCACCGCATCCTGCGATTTGTGGCAGAACGAGCAGCGGAGCGCTTCTTCGAGTCCCGTGCGCGGTTTCATCGGTTTACCCCCTCCGATCGATCCATCTTAATCCTGTTGCCGCGATGCCGCCAAGGAAACTCTGAACAAGTCCTTTTCCCAAAACCGTCATTCCCTCAGGGGCTAAAGCCCGCGTTCGATTTGTTCGACTTGCGGCACGACTGAAGTCGTGCCCTTTTAAAAATCGCGACTTACTCAGCGCTTCCCTAAGCAACGTTCTGAAGTTTGGCTTCAACTCGCGTCGGACGCGCCGCAGGCGTCGTGTAGTTCTCCATCCTGCGCAATGCATCCATCAGCTGGGTCTGATTACGGTCCATCTTGTTTTCAAGCTTTGTCTGGACCCGGTCAATTTTGGCTTCGAGCGCATCGAAGCGCTTCTCTGTTTTTGCTTCCAAAGATTCGAGCCGCTTTTCGACAGCGGTCAGCCGCGCGTCGATCGAACGGATCTCCGGAGTCACGAAGTCCTGGATCGGTTGACGGTCTTCTTCAATGAATCCCATGCTTCCCTGTCTCCCCAACGCGATTCGCTTCGTCCTACGTTCTCGGCCTGTCGATAATATCGTCCACGATCCCGTAATCCTTCGCCTGCGCGGCGTTCATAATGAAGTCTCGCTCCACGTCGCGCTCGATGCGGTCCAGAGGCTGGCCGGTGTGCTTTGCAATCAGGTTGTTGGTAATCTCGCGGATGCGCAGAATCTCGCGCGCATGAATGTCGATATCCGTCGCCTGGCCGCTCAGCCCGCCCATCGACGGCTGATGAATAAGAATGCGCGAATTGGGCAGCGCAAAACGCTTGCCCTTGGTGCCGGCAAGAAGAAGAAACGCGCCCATGCTCGACGCTTGTCCGATGCAGTACGTCACCACGTTGTTCTTGATGAACTGCATGGTGTCGTAAATCGCCAGGCCCGCGGTGATCGACCCCCCCGGCGAATTGATGTAAAGCTGCACATCCTTGTCCGGGTCTTCGCTGTTAAGAAAGAGCAGCTGCGCGACGACGAGGTTCGAAATCTGGTCGTCGATCGGCGTGCCGAGAAATATGATATTGTCGCGCAGCAGGCGCGAATAAATGTCGTACGCGCGCTCGCCGCGCGTCGTTTGCTCCACAACCATGGGGACCAATGCCATCGAATACTCTTCCCGTTTCTTCCGGGGACCGCTTGCGCCCCATTGTCTTCGCTTCGGTTGACGCCGTCGCCTCTAGCCTTGCCGGCGGCCGGATTTCCAGAAACCGCTTCCCGTCCCTCATCGCCTTACGGGCGCCTGCCACGTCCACGGCACGCCGGAACCTCGGCCCTCGACCATTTCGGCGCTTAACCGGGCAAACGCTCGTACAGCAGGCTCGCCGTTTTCTCGCGTCTTAATTGTTCACGGATTCTAGCGAGTCCGCCTTCCTGAGTCAATCGCGCGCGCAGGGCATCGACGCTTTCGCGCGTCTGTATGGCCGCAATTTGCACTTCCCGATCCACTTCCTCTTCGCTAACGGTAATGTTTTCCTCATCCGCGATGCGGTCGAGAATGATGTTGGTTTTCACCTCTCGAATGGCGCCGTCGCGCTGCGCGCCGCGAAGACGGCCGAAGTCCAGTTTGCGCATCTGTTCGGGTTCCATCCCCTGCGCCGCCAGCGCCCGCAGTCCGCGCTCCAGCCGCACATCGATCCGGTCCTGCACCAGCAATTCGGGCACCGGAAACGGAAAACGCTCGGCCAGAGCGGCGTAAAGCCGGTCGCGCGTCTCGTTTTCCACATCGCGCCGCTTGCGGCCGGCCATTTGCTCCCGAACGCGGCTCTTGAGCGCGTCCAGGTTCTCGTAATCGCCAAGCTCTTTGGCAAATTCGTCGTCGAGCTCGGGCGCAGTGCGCTTCTTGATCGCCTTCACTTCGATCTCGTAAGCAACAGTCTTGCCTGCCAGCCGCGCCTCGGGATAATCGGCGGCATAAACCACCTCGGCCTTTAGCTCCTGGCCGGGTCTGGCGCCGCGCAAGGCGTCCGTGAATGCCTCCACCGTGTCCGCGCCGCCGATCTCCACCAGCGTATCCTCTCCGGTAATGGGCGCGGCCCCCGCCCCTTCGTTGTCCTCGCCCGCAATCTGCCCCTCATAGCTGATCTGCGCCCAGTCGCCGTCCGCCAGAGCCCGGTCTTCCTCCACCGGCTCAACGGTCGCGCGCGATTCCCGCAATTGCGTCAGCTCGCGCTCGAACTCCTCTTCCGTAACCTCCGCCGAAGGCTTATCCACAACCACGTTCTGGTAGCCTTCGATCGAGAATGCCGGAACAAACTCGAAGATCGCCTTCACGTGCAGCGGAGCCCCGTCTTCCACGTTAAGTTCGGTCACCTGCGGCTGGCCCACCGGACGCACGCCCAGCTCGTGCACCGCCTTGTTGAAGCGCTCGGGCAGCAGCCTGTCGATGACCTCTTTGCGGATCTGCTCCGCGAACCGGCGCCGGATCACACTCTCCGGTACTTTACCCGCGCGAAAGCCGGGAATCTTCGCATACTTCCGGTAGTTCGCGGATACGCCGCTATAGGCTTTGGAGACTTCTTCGGCGGGAACATCCAGAATCAACTCGCGCGTGCAGTCTGGGTTCAAAACAGGACCCGGCCGATGTTCGTGACTCTCGTGCACTTGGCCTTCGCGATCCTGACCTTCGGGAGCTTGGCCTTCGCGATCCTGGCCTTCGGGCGCATGAACTTCCTCGGCTGTTTCGGGAGTGGCTTCAGGATTACCTTCGAGTGTGTCCGTTGAACTCAACGCTTCGCCTTCCGGGCTCGCCGCAGCCAGCCAGCTCCATGCCTTCACGGCCTGCCGCATTCAATAAAGACACAGCGCCGCTTTGGCCGGGAAATACCTCATCTCATGGTAAGTGGGTTTGCTGCAAGGGTCAAACCGGCGGCACGGCTTCCAACGGCCCGCGCACCGCGGAAGGCACGTTACTGCTCGGTGACCTGGGGCTTACGAACGTAAGGCAGAAAGCGCGGATGTGCTGCGCCGAAAAGGGAAAAGTGCGCGCGGGCCTCTTTAAGGCTGAGTTGGCCGTTAACGGTCTGGCGCACTTCGGCCGCGTCCTCGTCTTCCTGGCCGTCGTCCTCCCACCAGCAGACCGGGCAAAGCGCCAGCGCCCCGGCTGTCTCCAGCGTCCGGTATCCGCAACAAGGACAGCGAAACCGATTGGCCGCGGAGTTCCCTCCCAGTAAACATGGACGGGCAGGAGCCGATGTGGGTTTACGAGAAAGCAGCTACCGGCTCCAAGCTTCTAGCAGTTATGGCGGTTCCATGGTTGCTGTACCCAGAGCGCCGTGCCCCATCCATGCGACTTTTTTCTGTCGCATAGGTGGGATGCCACGACCGTGCAACTCTTGAACCGCTCTTGCGCCATCATCGAGACGGGGGCAACGCAGTACGATCTCCGAGCCGCAACCCTGAAACGTGCGGCTGCCGCAACGCCGCCCGCATGTTTCGTCGGATGTCCGCTCCCGAACGGGAAGCCATCACGGCACAAACACACCCAGCCGCACGTGCCAGGTTGTACTCTCGCCCGGCTTCAGCGTCACCATCCCCGTGTTCATCCCGTGCCACTCCCTGCCGAATGGATCGGCAAAGTTGTACTGGTCTTCAATGGCCGCGAACTTCACCGTCGGAGGCGAATACATCTGGATCGTCCTGATCTCCGGAGAAAGCGCCTCGATCCTCACTCCATAGTGCGCCGCCGGATCGACAATGCGCACCGTCACCGCGCCGTTCTTCCATTCCAGATGGCTCCAGTTGTCGTCGTAATAGTGGTTGTCGAGCGGCGCGCCGCCGGGCGCCAGAAAATCGTATGCCGTGCCCGCCACCGGCAGCAGTTTCCCCGTCGGAAACACGCTGTCGTAGTTGTTTACCTGCGCCATCATCGTCCCCGGAATGTGGACGCGCACCTGCGCGCGGTCGCCGGAGGGCAGCGTGAAGTATGGATGCCAGCCGATGGCTATCGGCTCGTCCTTGTCGCCCACGTTGCGCGCTACGTTCTCCACGTCCACGGCGTTGGCCGTCAGTCGGATCGCGATGTGGAGGTCGGTCTTCGAGAACCAGCGGCCGCCGAAGGCGTCGCGAATGACTCCCGTCACTTCTTCGCCGCCCGGAATCTTGTTGACGTGAACGTCGGTCGCCTTCGCCTTGAGGATCAATCCGTGCATGGCGTGCCGCTCCGCCCCAGGCAGCTTGCCGACATTGTTCGCGGGCAGCGTAATCGTTCGACCTTCCCAGGAGGTGGTCAGCGTCTTGCCGTCGGGCGCAAGCTTACCGATGATGCGGTTCGGATAGGGGCAGAGCATCGCCGCGCCGAGACGGTAGCCGAGATCGCCGAAGGCGTCGTCTTGATCGTCCAGCATATGTTCAGCCGTGGATACGTCGGGCGAGTCGAGTACATTCATTTCGCCCCTGCCGGGAAAATTCGCCTTGACGTAGAGCAGTTCCATGCCGCGGCCCGGCATCACCGTCACGCTGGTGAACTCCGGCTCCGTTTTGCTGGTGGGTGTGCGCGAAATGGTGACGATCGGTTCGCCGCCGATCTTCACAATGGCCTGCGCATGAAGCGCTGTGGCAGCCAGCGAGAGGGCGGCAACCGGCAGAAGAAACCAGAGAGAGATGCGAACGCAGTACTTCATGAGAAGGTCCATCCTTGGTTGAAATGCAGGCTCGGCGATGAATCGAGGCGGCGCCGAGTCGCATTCAGATCGCCCGGAAATCGTTTTCTGCGGGCGCTGCCATTTTATAGCAGCCAGGCCCGTCGAACTGTCTCCCCGCTTCAAATTGACTTCATCCGCATGTGCGAGAATCTCTATCGCCGGCAAATTTCGCATTTGCACTCAACAGAAATCAAAAAAGGAGCAGATCGTGAAAACTCTTCGCCCCATTTCGTTCGCCGTCGTTCCGTTCGCCGCTGCGCTGCTCATGGCCGCGCCCGCCCAACTTGCGGCCCAGCAGCCCTACCACGTTCTCGACCATTGGAAGATCGGCGGCGGCGGCCGCTGGGACTACATGCACGCCGACGCCAAAGCCCATCGCCTCTACATCGCGCACGGCGACACTGTTGACGCGATCGATACGCAAACCGGCAAATCTGTCGGCGAGTTAACCGGCTTCAAAGGCACTCACGGCATTGCTCTCGACAACGAGGGCAAGTACGGCTACATCTCCGACGGGGGAGCCAACGCGGTGGTGGTCTTCGACCGCAAGACTCTCAAAAAGGTGGCTACCATTCCGGCGGGGGAGGGTCCCGACGGCATCGTCTTCGAGCCGGCCACGCAGACCGTGTGGGCATTTGACGGCCACGGCCAGACCGCGACCGTGATCGACGCCGCCACGCGCACCGTTGCCGCAACCATCGCGCTGCCCGGCCGGCCCGAGTTCCCCGCCGTCGATGGCAAGGGCGACGTCTTCGACAACATCGAGAGCAAAAGCGAGATTGCCCGCTTCGATGCGCGCACCAAGAAAATCACCGCCGTGTGGCCCATCGGCTGCGATTCGCCATCGGGCCTGGCCATCGACACCCGAGGCCACCGGCTCTTCTCCGTCTGCCACAACCAAAAAATGTCCGTCGTCGACTACGAAACCGGCAAAGTGCTCGCCAATCCCAGCATCGGCAGCGGTCCTGACGCCGCGCGCTATAACGCAAAGCACAAGCTGGCGTTTGCCACCTGCGGTGAAGGCGTTTTGTCCGTCGTCGATGCCGGCGCGCCCGGCTACCCAACCATTGAGACTCTGCCCACTCAGCGCGGCGCGCGCACCATGGCCTACGATCCGGCTACTGACCGCATTTACACGGTGACCGCCGAGTTCGGCCCCACTCCCGCGCCCACCGCGGACCATCCGCGCCCGCGCCCCGAAGCCATTCCCGGCAGCTTCACGATCATCGTAATCGGCCGTTAATTTCAGCAGCCACAAAGCATCCCAGGCCAAAGCATCGAAGCCTGGGATGCTCGTACGTCCTACTCCCTACTCACTATTCCCTATTCCCTATTCCCTATTCCCTATTCCCTGTTCCCTGTTCCCTGTTTTTAGCTACAATTTCATCCGTGCCTACTAGTCTCCCAACAAGTCTCTTTGACCTGTACAAGATCGGCATCGGACCATCGAGCTCGCACACCATGGGCCCGATGCGCGCTGCCTGCCGCTTCGCCCGAGAGCTCGGCAGCCGCGGCGCACTCGATCGCGTCGCGCGCGTGCAGGCGGAGTTATTCGGCTCGTTGGCCTTGACCGGTCTCGGCCACGCCACCGATCGCGCCGTGCTCCTCGGACTCGCCGGCAACGAACCGGCGGCCATCGATCCGGCTGCTATTGAATCGACCGTAGCGCAGATTCGCTCCGCAAAGCGCATCGATCTCGCCGGCTCGCGCTCCATAGCCTTCGACGAAGCCCGCGACCTGATCTTCAATCGCGCCACAATGTTCCCGCCCGGCGCGCGCACCCAGCATCCCAACGGATTGCGCCTCACCGCCTTCGATGCATCGGGCGCCGTCCTCGACGAGCGCACCTTCTTCTCCATCGGCGGAGGGTTCATCGTCGAAGATGCCGGCTCCGGCGACGGTCAGCCTCTCACCGAGCAGCGCCAGGATGCAATTCCATTTCCCTTCCACAGCGCCGCGGAACTGCTCGCTACGGCGCATGCAAACGAACTCTCCATCAGCCAGCTCATGCTCGAGAACGAATGCGCTCTCGCCCAGCACGATCCTTCGCGCGCTCCCGTCGAAGTCGTCCGCGAAGGCATCGATCGCATCTGGCGTGCGATGCAATCCTGCGTCGAGCGCGGCATCGAAACCGAAGGCATTCTTCCCGGCGGCCTCAATGTGCAGCGCCGCGCGCACCGGCTTGCGGCGCGCCTGCTCGAGCGCGAAGCCACCGGCCTGCGCGGCGATCCGCTGGCGCCGCTCGACTGGGTAACGGTCTACGCCATGGCGGTGAACGAAGAGAACGCCGCTGGCGGCCGCGTTGTAACCGCGCCCACCAACGGCGCCGCCGGCGTGGTGCCCGCGGTGGCAAACTACTACGACCGCTTTGTTCCCGATTCCGACCACGAAGGCATGGTGCGCTTCTTCCTCACGTCAGCGGCCATCGGCATCCTCTACAAAGAGAACGCGTCCATCAGCGGCGCGGAAGTCGGCTGCCAGGGCGAAGTGGGCGTGGCCTGCTCCATGGCCGCTGCTGGGCTCACCGCCGCGCTCGGCGGGACTAACGGGCAAGTTGAGCACGCCGCCGAAATCGCCATGGAACACAACCTGGGCATGACCTGCGACCCCATCGGCGGCCTAGTGCAGATTCCCTGCATCGAGCGCAACGCCATGGGCGCCGCAAAGGCCGTTCACGCCTCGCGCATCGCGCTCAACGAGTCCGAAGCCCACAAGGTCTCTCTCGATCAGGTCATCCGCACCATGTACCTCACCGGCCTCGACATGCAATCGCGCTACAAGGAGACAAGCCAGGCGGGACTCGCGCTCAACATCATCGAATGCTGAACGAAAAAGGAGATGTATGCGCAAACACCGCAATTTTACAGGCGATTTCGCGATTGTGGATTCCATAAGAAGCACAAGCCGGCGTTCGAGACGCTCATTCCTGAATCGGCGCCGCATCGCCGGCGAAAAAATTGTTGCTCATTTTTCCACTCTCATGTCGTTTTTCTCTTGACATCGTTGCAACATGAATCTATACATTCTTCAACTGCAATATCTATTGCAGCATCGATGCAACCCATCGAAAAGGGAGAATAGGCAAAATGGCAACGAAGAAAGCAGCCAAGAAGGCACCCGCGAAGAAGGCCGCCAAGAAGGCGGCGAAAAAGAAGTAACGGGCCAACCAACCAAAAGGCAACACTCAAGGGGGACGCTCAAAAAGCGCCCCCCTTGGTGTTTTTGCGCGAGAATAGATTCTTGTAAGAACGAGAGGAAGTTCGCCGATGACGCGCCGACGCTGGATTGCCGAGCACTGGGACGAAGCTACCGCGACGCTCACCGCCGCGCAGGCAGAGCACATGGCGCGCGTGCTGCGCGCGCGCCCCGGAATGGAAGCCGACGTCGTAGCCGGCGGCCGCGTCTTTCACGCCGAAGTAGCCGCCGTCACGCTCGACGGCGAGCGCAGCGAGGTCCGCTTCAACCTGATCGCGGAGCTGGAAGCCGATCCCGCACTTCCCGTTACGCTGGCGCTCTCTGTTTATAAATTCGATGCGATGGAATGGGCGATCGAGAAGGCCACCGAGCTGGGCGTGGCCGCCGTCGCGCCCATGATTGCGCGGCGGACGGAGAAGCACCTGGCGCAGGCAGCCCTCAAACGCGCCGAGCGCTGGCGGCGCATCGCGCACGAGGCTTCGCAGCAGGCGCGCCGGTCGGATGTGCCCGCGATCCACGATCCCGTGCCGCTGGCCGAGTACGTGCGCGCCGCGTCGAAGTCCGCATCGGGGTCCGCATCCGGCGTTCAGCGCATCGTGCTCGCCGAGCAGGAGCGCTCCACCACGCTGCGCAGCTTGATCGCTGCCGCCGCCGAAGCCGCCGGCGAAGAAATGCCCACACTGGAGATAGCCATCGGCCCCGAAGGCGGATGGGCGCCCGACGAGGAAGCCCTCTTCGACGCCAACGGTTGGCGCGCCGCGTCGCTCGGCCCCCGCATTCTGCGCGCGGAAACTGCGGCCATCGCCGCTCTCGCGGTGATTGCGTCCTGTCTTGAATAAGAAATTGTGGGGTGGCCCAACGCTCGTTCCTACTCAAGGCCCTTACGCGAGCGCTATTGAAGCTACAGCGAAACGCCGCGCTTCCATGGAATGAAATCGATCTGGCCGCGCAACTCGGCCTTGGTGCGATGCTCGCCGCTGGCCACGGCAATGGAAAGCTCGAGCAGCTTCTCGCCCAGATCGGCCACCGTCGCGCCGCCGGTCACAACGGGGCCGGCATCGAAGTCGATGATGTCGCTCATGCGCTCGGCGAGTGCCGTGCTCGTTGAAACTTTCACCACCGGCGCAATCGGATTGCCCGTCGGCGTCCCCAGTCCCGTCGTAAACAGCACCAGGTTCGCTCCCGCGCCCACCTGCGCCGTCACGCTCTCGATGTCGTTGCCCGGCGTGCACTGCAGATTCAGTCCCGGCGTGGTTGCGTACTCCGGATAGTCGAGCACTCCGCGCACCGGCGACAGTCCCCCTTTGCGCGCCGCGCCCGCCGACTTGATCGCGTCCGTAATCAACCCCTCGCGAATATTTCCTGGCGACGGATTGAAATCGAATCCCGATTGCACAAACTTTGCCCGCGCTGCGTAGTCCTGCATGAGGCTTGAGAACTTTTCCGCAAGCTCATCGCTCGCGCAGCGGTCGATCAGCGTCTGCTCCACGCCGTGCAGTTCGGGAAACTCGGAAAGGATCGTCGTGCCGCCCAGCCCCGCAACCAAGTCGGAAACATAACCTACCGACGGATTCGCCGAGATGCCGCTGAACCCGTCCGACCCTCCGCACTGCATGGCCACGGTGAGCGCGGAGAGCGGCGCCGGCGCGCGCTCTGCCTCATTCGCCTCCGCCAACGCCGCGAAAGTCCGGTCGATCGCCTGCTCCATGAGCGTCGATTCCAGTCCCGACTTTTGCTGATCGGCAAGAATCACCGGCTTGCGCATCTCCGGGTCGCGCGCGCGCAGCTCCTCCATCAGCAGGCTCGCCTGCGCGTTTTGGCAGCCCAGGCTCAGCACCGTAGCGCCGGCCACATTGGGGTGGTGAATGTATCCTGCCAGCAGTCCGCACAGCGCCCGCGCGTCCTGCCGCGTGCCGCCGCAGCCGAGCTGATGCGTAATGAAGCGGACGCCGTCGAGGTTTGGAAACACGCGATGCGCGGCTGGAGCCGTAAATGGTTCGGAGGGACCGTGGCCGTTGCCGCGCTGGCGAATCAACTCGCGCACATACCCGCGATAGCCCGCGTTGGCGCGGCCGTAGCCCAGTTCCTCTTCGAGCGCCTCGCGCAGCTGCTCGATGTTACGGTTCTCGCAGAAGACCAGCGGAAGGACGATCCAATAGTTGCGCGTGCCCACCTGGCCATCGGCGCGGCGATAGCCCATGAAGGTGCGTCCGGCCCACGGCGACGGATCGGGCAACGCGTACGATGCGGGCCGCCGCGCAGCCGTGTAGGCCCCGGCGCGGTGCTCGACATTTTGCGTGGTCAGCAGCCCGCCACGCGGAATCGCCTCCACCACCTCGCCCACGATCATCCCGTACATCCGCACCAGCGCGCCCGGCTTCAGGTCCGCCAACGCCATCTTGTGCTTGGCCGGAATGGTCTGCATCGCCGTACACGAAAAATTCGACGGCGGCCCAAGCTCTACCTTGGCCCCAAGGTCGAGCGTGGCAAGCGCCACCAGCACGTTGTCGTGTGGATCGAGTTGCAGCACTTTGGCCGGCATATAAAATCCTCGCCGCCTCGCAAAAAATGAGGTCAACAGCCAAGAATACATCCGCCGCGCAGCGCGCGGACAGAAGCGCAACCGTCACAAATGCGCAAACCGCAGCAACAGCCCCGCCAGCGCGCCGCCGGCCAGGTCGCCGATCAGCGGCAGCGGCGCATACTTCCAGTTCGAGCTGCCCTTGCCGGGAATCGGCAGCAGCGCGTGCACCATGCGCGGACCCAGGTCGCGCGCAGGATTGATCGCATAGCCGGTCGTTCCGCCGAGCGAGAGCCCGATGCCCCACACCAGGCTGCCCACCAGCCACGGCCCCAGTCCCGCAGCCGGCCCGGCCATGGAAACGCCGTGGGAAAAGATGGCGCCGGCCACCAGCACCAGCATCGCCGCGCCGATGGCCTCGCTCACGATGTTGGCCACCGGGCTACGCACGGCCGCGTTGGTGCAGAAGACGCCGAGCTTGGCCGCGGGGTCGGGCGTGAGCCGCCAGTGCGGCGCGTAGTGCAAAGCCATCAGCGCGGCGCCTGTCATCGCACCCAGTATTTGCGCCGGCCAATAGGTGAGCAACTGCCAGTAGTTGCCGCTGATCACCGCTGCTGCCAACGTGACGGCCGGATTGATATTCGCGCCGGGACTGCCGAAGGCCTGCGCCACCAGCACCCCGCACAGCACGGCCAGCGCCCATCCTGTCGTGATCGCCAGCCAGCCCGCGCCTTCGGCGTAGGACTTGCGCAGCGTGACGCCGGCATTGACTCCAGTGCCCAGCAGCACCAAAACCAGCGTGCCCATGAATTCGCCCATCCACACAGAGTGCATCCAAACATCCTTGGGGGCTGCGAACGTGCCTTCCGGTCTGCCGGGATGCAGAGCGCACGCCGCACATAGTTTTGCGGAACCAGAGCATTGTCCCTCGCCAGGCTGGCATTCGCCAAGTTCATTCTGCGTGGCGCGCCACACCGCACAATTTGCGGCTCAAGCCTTCGAGCAGGTCCTAAAATAACTCCAGGGAGGGGCGGATAGAGGATGACTATGGCGCCTGGCGTCTTCGTAGGACTTTCGACCATCGATATCGTCTACAACGTCGATGTGTTTCCCGCCCCGAACTCGAAAGTAGCGGCGCAAAGCCAGCACGTTTTCGTCGGCGGCCCGGCCACAAATGCGGCCATCGCTTTTGCGCACCTCGGCGGCACCGCCGCGCTGGCCACAGCCGTTGGACGGCACGCGCTCGCCGAGGCGATCCGGCGGGAGCTTGCCATGTATTTCGTCCAGTCGATCGATCTGGCCCCCAACTTCGACGATGTGCCGGCCATCTCGTCGGTCACAGTCGATAAGACTGGCAGCCGCAACGTCGTATCCGCCAACGCCGTTCGCACGGCCGATGTTTCCGTCGCGGTCGATGCAAAAGCCCTCGATCCCGCCCGCGTTCTCCTGGTCGATGGCCACTCCATGCCCGCTTGCCAGGCATGGGCCGAGGCCGCGCACGCGCGCGGAATCCCCGTGGTGCTCGACGGCGGAACCTGGAAAGATGGAACCGGGGACCTGCTCAAGAACGTCGACACGGCCGTTTGCTCGGCCGATTTCGCGCCGCCCGGCAGCTCAAACCCGGAAGAGACGATCGCCTTTCTGAAAAACGCCGGAATAAAGAACATCGCCATCACCCGCGGCGCCGACCCGATTCGCTTCGAGGCCGGTCAAAGCTCAGGATTGCTGCGCCTGCCGCCCATTGAGGCCGTCGACACCATGGGCGCGGGCGACATCTTTCATGGATCTTTCTGCTACTTCCTCTCCATCGGTCGCGGATTCGTCGAGGCCCTTGCGGAAGCCGCCAGGATCGCATCCGAATCCTGCCGCTTCGCCGGCACACGCCAATGGATGCAGCACTGTCCCCGTAACCCAGCACCCTGAACGAGCCGCGGCTCATTCCTCTCTGCTATAAGTCGTGCGCGCCTTGTCCTGGTGGCGTTCCAGGGCCAGCTCAATGAGCCGCGCGATCAGATCCGTATAGCCGAGCCCAGTCGCCTCCCAAAGCTTGGGGTACATGCTGATGCGCGTGAACCCCGGCATGGTGTTCACTTCATTCAGATAGATGCGCCGCTTTCCGCCCGGCTCCATGAGAAAGTCCACGCGCGCCAACCCCGCCAGATCGCACGCGCGAAAGGCTGCGACGGCCATCGCGCGAACCTGCTTGCTCTCGGCGCGCGTGAGCTTGGCGGGGATGATCGGCACGGAGCCTTCGGAAAGATACTTGGCCTCGTAGTCGTAAAACTCCTTGCCGGGAATGATCTCTCCCACCACGCTAGCTTCGGGCGCGTCGTTGCCGAGAACGGCGACTTCGAACTCGCGCGCCCTCGATTTTTTCCCGCCCACGCCCTGCTCGACAATCACCTTGCGGTCGTACTTGGCGGCCAGCGTAAGCGCCGGACCAAGCTCCTTGCGGTTGAGGGCCTTGCTGATGCCCACCGAGGAGCCAAGGTTCGCCGGCTTCACGAAGACCGGGTATTTGAGCGCGGCTTCGATTTGCGCGACGGCCTTGCGCGGAGATTTTTCCCAGTTGGCGCGAAGCAGCGTGACATGCTTCACGATGGGCAGGTTCGCCTGCGCGAACAGCCGCTTCATCGCGTCCTTGTCCATGCCCGCGGCCGAGCCGAGCACGCCCGAGCCAACATACGCGATGCCGGCCAGCTCAAAAAGTCCCTGGATCGTGCCATCCTCGCCGAACGTTCCGTGGAGCACGGGAAACACAACATCGACCGCGGAAGCCGCGGCGCCGCCAGCAGCAGGCGCAAGGGCCGGGCCAGCCGCGGCCGGCTCCGGCGCAAACAGCGTAGGAATGCCCTCGTGAAGCAGCTTTGCGCTGGGCGTAGCTTCGGGATCGCCCGCGCGAAGCCGCCGCGCAACAGCACTCTCATCCCCAAGCAGAAGGCTCCGCGCGTCGCCGGCGGCAAGCCAGCGCCCCTCCTTGGTAATGCCGATGGGGACCACGTCGAATTTCTCGCGGTCGATTGCCTGAAGGACGGACGCAGCGGAGAGCAATGAAACTTCATGCTCGCCGCTGCGCCCGCCAAACAAAATGCCTACGCGGAGTTTTTTGGCCATCCTGACTTTATTGTCGCTCAGCCGGCCAATGGAACCACGACGACGGCCGTCTCACCATTCAGATCGCCCTTGCAGCCGTACTTGACGGTCGCCTCTGCCGCGACGATAGCGGCCAGGATCGATGTGATCAGCCCAAGGTAGCCGCCCACTAAGGTGATGCTGTTCAGGGTGCCCCAGTCTCCGATTGCCAGCGCCAGCAGGGTAAGCCACAGGCCGAGCAAGAAGAGCATGCGGAGGACTCCGCTCTTGAGCGAGCCGAGCCAGACATAGCAGAAGAAGACGGCCCGGACGATGGCGAACCATCCCAAATATCTTTGCGGGTCCATCGCGCCGGCCATGTCCTTAGCCGAGTAACAGACCGACAAGTTCAGTCCGGTCACGCCAAAAAAGACGACAGCGTCGAGAGCGCGGCTCTGGAGAAATGTCAGAATGGCAATCACTCCCAGGACGATGGCCAGCGCATACATCAGCGCCAGGCCGTGTGCATAGAACTTAGGGAACCATGAAGCGTTTGACATCGAGATCATCCAACCGGATAGGCAATACAGGAATACCCCACCGTCGTGGTGGCGATAGATTTTGAATTACTGAACATTGGATCCTCTCCTTTGTGATTCAGATTTACTTGCGGACGCGCCAATTCGATTCTTCCCGGAGAATGGAGAGCCGATGGGTTCCGCGCGCGGTCCATCCCCAAGAAGCACCCTTGTGCAACTTTGAAACCCGCAACACAATTTTGGAGGAGGTTGGTTCGGTCAACTTCCCGCGGGCTGGGAGGCTTCATTGCAGTGAGCGCCCCCAGATCGGCCGTGCTGGGCTATTGATTCGCGCCTCAAAGCGGCCAGCGGGTGCGGGAACGCGCCAACTTAAAGCGGATTCACCTTAGTTCGATCCTCATCCGGGTGTCAAGCACCTTTATCGCAGGACTTTCCCCAAAATTTTCAAGCTGACCAGATGAGGGCGAGTTCGAGTTGCCCGTCCCAGGGCGATTCTCGGGGCGGCCGGAAGACGCCGCCGGAGAGAACAAGGCGAATTCCATCCGCCGGAGCATAAAAACGGAAGGGCAGTATGCCGAAAAATCGCTGCGAGATGACCAGCAGCTTTTCAGCGAGGACGCGCAGCTTCATCTGCTGCCCGATAAAGGTGGCGGGAATCCGAGCTAAGCGTAATACTGTTCACTTAAATACTTTTTATCACTTTGCCGATGTCGGATGCGCGGTAGCGGCCCGGCGTGGCGAGGACGCAAAGGGAAGCTGCTCATTTTGCGCTTCACGCCGCGGAGATTGCGCCGATGGCGGCTGGAGACGACGCGTTCCTGGAGGATTTCGTCGAGAACGGCATCATGAAATGCCTCCTTCTCCCGAGGGGGGAATAGCGGGATAGACGGCCAGTTTGCGGCGGAGGACGCGCACGGCATGCAGGAAGGAGAGCCGGTCCGGATCCTCATGGGCTTTCAGGGCCGCCTCGTGCATCAAGCCGCGGATGGCAAAATGGGCCATCAGGAGACCGTAGAATTGCTGCCGCACCAGATCGGGAGTCTTGCTGCGCAGCACGATGCGCGCCCCGCGCAGACGGGTCTTGAGTTCGTCGAAGGCGGTCTCGATCTCCCAGCGCTGGTGATAGAGCGCCGCCAGGTCGCTGGCCGGAGCCTTGTCGGGGTTAAGGATGGTGGTCGCCAACCGATAGATCGGCTCGGAGCCCTCGATCCCCTCTAGCCGGTAGTCGATCACCCGCAGAGCGATGCCGTTGGTTTGGTGCCGCCAGTCCCGCTCCGAAGGATAGACGTGGCTCAGATAGGAGCCGTCCGCGAGGCGGCTCTCCGAGGCCATGCGCATGTTCTTTTTCATCCGCCACAACAGGTCCGCGCCCGTGGCCTGCGCCTGCTGCCACAATGCGAAGCCGAAGAAATTCCGGTCTGCCAGGCACAGCATGCCCTTGCCCAGGCGCGGGAGCACCGCTTTGGCCAGGGTGATTTCACCCGTGCGATAGCCGCCCATCTGGCTGCCAAACAGCACGTGCGTGCCGTTCTCCACCAGAGACACAAAGCGAATTTGCGGATAAGCGCTGGCGCCACGGCTGGCCCCGGGGCGGCCGAAGGCTTCTTCGTTGACCTTCTCGTCGGCCACCTCCAACGTGCTGCCATCCAGGCTCACCAGCCGCCAGTCCCGGAACCAGGCGCCACGCGTGCCGCCAACCGCAATCGGCCCGACCAGCTCATCGTGCAACTGCCGCAGCGGCTCCCAGCCCAGCCGCGTGCGGGCCTGAGAAATACCCGATTTGCCCGCTACCCGCACCTGTGTCGAGGGATCGCGCAGCCACTGGATGCCCTCCAGCAGACAACGCAACACTTCCCTATAGGACGACTGCATGTAGAGCGCCAGCGCAATCACGTAGTACGCCACCACGTGCGCCGGCAGGTCCCGCTGGCGAAGGCTCGCCCTGCCTGTACGCGCCAACACCCCTTCAATGGCCTCGGCTGGAAATGATTTGCTAATCACGCCAAGGCTGATGTAGTCCGTGATCCGCGCCCCGGCAGGAAGTTCGGCAACCGTTCGCGCCAACGCAGCCTCCTGTACCTCTTCTATAGAATGCCACAAAATTCGTTAAGTGAACAGTATT
>JBOGLX010000165.1:0-1688 GCA_050745765.1 Occallatibacter sp.
GCCCATGGCTCCAGCCGAGCGCTGGGGATGGAAGCCGGTAGCCGGTAGCGCAGAGTTTGCGCATTTCAAACTCTGCGGTTTTTCCTGCCGGAAGATTTTGCCGGGCATGTGGCGCGTTTTGCCGCGGCGTTTGGCCTGACGCCGCCGCCGGGAAGGTGTCCTGATTTCCGTTAGAGGTTGAGCGACGGTTCTCCAGTCCGGTTCGGATAGAATCGGGTTGGGAATATCTCAAAAAGGAGAACCGTCGTGGAAAGACCATATCACATAGTGCGGAAGGAGAACACCGAGGAGTTGGCGAAGTTGCTGACCAAGAACGGGCAGGCGCTTCTGCCGATGGTGGAGTTAATCGAGCAATCGAAGCTGGCGGTGGATGAGTTGATCGACATCTTGGGCCGGGCGCAGATTGAGGCGATCTTGCGACTCTCGGCGGCAGGGATCGCCGGGCCGCCGCATCCGGGCAAGAAGGGCGGCGCGATCGGCTGGCATGGACGCGAGCGAGGGACGATCTGCCTGAAGGAGCGGAAGCTGCGGATCGAACGGCCGCGGCTGCGGAAGAAGGGCCAGGGCCAGGAGGGCGAGGTTCCCATTCCGGCCTACGAAGCGATGCGCCGAGACGAGCCGATGGGGGAGCGCATGTTGGAGATTCTGCTGCGCGGCGTCTCGACCCGGCAATACCGGTCGGTGCTGCCCGAGATGGCCGAGACGGTGGGGGTCTCAAAGTCGACTGTGAGCCGCGAGGCCGTGGAAGCGAGCGAAGAGGAATTGAAACGGTTCTGCGAGCGGCGTTTGGAGGAGTTGGAATTGCTGATTCTCTATCTCGATGGCGTGATCTTCGGCCAGCATCATGTGCTGGTGGCGGTGGGCGTGGATCGGGAAGGCAAGAAGCACGTGCTGGGTTTAGCCGAAGGGGCCAGCGAGAATCGGGTCGTGGCGCGCGGGCTGCTGGAGGACCTGGTGCGCCGGGGGCTGAAGACGGATCAGAAGTACCTGTTTGTGATCGACGGGTCCAAGGCCCTGCGGGCGGCGATCGAGGCCGTGTTCGGAACCGAGAACCCCGTTCAACGCTGTCGCCATCATAAGCTGGAAAACGTGATGGGCTACTTGCCGGAGGAACTGAAGGAGCAGACGAAGGCGGCGATGCGGGCGGCGTTCCGGTTGCCGGCGAAGGAAGGGATGGCGCGGCTGGAGAAGCAGGCCGAGTGGCTGGAGCGAGAATATCCGAGCGCCGCAGTCAGCTTGCGTGAAGGGCTGGCGGAAATGTTCACCGTGAACCGGCTGGGGCTGTCGCCGGGCTTGATGCGCTGCCTGGTTACCACCAACATCATCGAAAGCCCGCATAGCGGGGTGCGGTTGCGCACACGCCGCATCTGCCGCTGGCGCGATGGGAAGATGGTGCTGCGCTGGGCCGCTGCCGCCCTGCTCATGACCGAAAACAATTTTCGCAAGGTGATGGGTTATCGGGATCTCTGGATGCTCGAAGCGGCCCTGGGCCGAAACACCCGCACATCTCAGGAAGAGGTGGCGTAAAATGGAGCGAACCGCCGTTCACCTCCAACGATCTACGGGACACCTTCCGCAAATCCCGTGCTTGCGACAGATCTCCTTCACCGTCATCCCCGCTTCGCCTTCCTTCAGCACTCCAATGATCTGTTCCTCTGTAAACCGGCTCGATCTCATTCCGTCCTCCT
>JBOGLX010000166.1:0-21284 GCA_050745765.1 Occallatibacter sp.
GATTACGGCCGTCGGCAGTCGCCCTTCCTTCTCCAGGATCTGCTGCTTGATTTCTTTGCTGATCACATGCTGCAAATCGCGCACCATGGTCGGATAAGGATGCGCGCCGAGCGCGCTGCCAAGCAGATAATAGGTGGTGCGGACGTTGGTGACCCAGTCGCGCATCGCCTCGCTGATGGCGTCTTTCAGCGTCTTCGAGCCTGAGGAGACGCCTCGCACTTCGGCCCCCAGCAGGCGCATGCGCTGCACGTTCAGTTCCTGCCGCGCCATGTCCACGTCGCCCATGTACACCACGCACTCGAGTCCCAACAAGGCGCATACCGTGGCCGTGGCCACGCCGTGCTGACCCGCGCCTGTTTCGGCAATTACGCGCTTCTTGCCCATGCGTTTGGCCAGCAATCCCTGGCCCAGCGAGTTGTTGATTTTGTGCGCCCCGGTGTGCAGCAGGTCTTCGCGCTTCAAATAGATACTGGCTCCGCCCAGTTGCTCGGTGAGCCGCTTGGCGAAATAGAGCGGCGTAGGCCGCCCCGCGTAGTCCTTCAGCAGTTCCGCCAGTTCCGCCTGAAAAGCCGCGTCGGCCTTGGCAACCTCGTACTCGTGTTCGAGCTCGACCAGCGCCGCCATCAGCGTCTCCGGCACGTACCGCCCGCCGTAAACGCCAAACCGTCCTGGCCGCGACTCCGAAGGAACTGCCGGAAGAATCACCGATGCCATGAGGAGCCTCCTGCGTTGTCACCCGCCAAATGGGGAACTTCATAGTGTACTAGGGCGGCTCACCAGCGTCAGCCGATTTCACATCCGGCCGCCCCCCACCCCTTGCGCGGACATCGTGCTCCAATAACCGTTGCTCTCCCTGCCCCGCCCAATCGAATGCCGTTGTTCGGGCATCGGCAGAATCGCGATCCGGATTGGACGAGCCTATAATCCGGATCGGACGAAATTACAATCCGGATTGGACGAGCGTATAATCCGAATCGGACGGAGCCAGATTCCGGGATGGACGAACTTAACCAGCCGCTTTATCCGCGCTTTGCCGCGGCCCAGGTGGCCGCAGCGCTCCGGGACACGCCGGTGGTCCTGGTCACGGGGCCGCGCCAGTGCGGCAAGACCACCCTGGTCCGCGATCTGGTGAAGGGACGGCGTCAGTTCATCACCATGGACGACGACACCCTGCTGGCCTCGGCGCGCAGCGATCCGGCGGGGCTGCTGCGCGGCCTCGGCCAGGCAACTTTCGGACGGTTTACCATCGACGAGGTGCAGCGCGCGCCCGATCTTCTTCGCGCCATGAAGCGGTTCGTCGACGAGGGCCGGCGGCCAGGCCGTTTTCTGCTCACCGGCTCGGCCAATCTTCTCGCCCTGCCCCGCGTTTCGGAGAGCCTGGCCGGGCGCATGGAGATTGTCAGCCTGTACCCTCTTTCGCAGGCCGAGATGTACCGCCGCAAACCGGACTTTCTGAAGTCCGCATTCCGGGGAAGGCTCGGCAAGCCTGGCAGAGTCCTCACCGGCAGGGAACTGGTCGATGCGGTATTGACCGGCGGCTATCCCGAGATGCTGCGCCGCAAGCGCCCGGAGCGCCGCCAGCGCTGGGCGCGCGACTACATCCGGGCCATTGTGCAGCGGGATGTGCGCGACATCGCCGAGATCGAGAAGCTGGACCGGATGCCGCGGCTGCTCCAGGTGCTTGCCCACCACTCCGGACAACTCACCAACTTTACCCAGATGGGCGGACAGATCGGATTCGACGACAAGACCACCGCAAAATACATCGGCATCCTTGAGCAGTTATTTCTCGTGCGCCGCCTCGAACCGTGGTTCAGGAATCCATTGAAGCGGCTGGTGAAGACGCCGAAGCTGCACTTCCTCGACTCCGGCCTGCTCGCCATGCTCCTCGGCGCCACGGCGGAACGGATCGCCAAGGACCGCACCGTCTTCGGGCAACTGCTCGAAACCTTCGTCTTCTCCGAGATACTCAAGCAGGCTTCCTGGCTGGACGGCAATTGGACAATCTGCTACTACCGGGATAAAGACCAGGACGAGGTCGATCTGCTGCTCGAGGACCGCGCCGGGGCCGTGGTCGGCATCGAGGTAAAGGCCAGCGCCACGGTGAACGCCGGCGACTTCAAAGGCCTTCGCAAGCTGGAAGACGCCGCCGGCGGCGATTTCAAGCTGGGGGTCGTGCTCTACGACGGCGAGCAGGCGGCGCCTTTCGGCAAGCGCCTTTATGCCGCGCCGCTTTCTTTTCTGTGGGGATAAGCCAGCTCCGCTCTCCTTCCGGATTGGACGACACTTTAATCCGGATTGGACGAGCGGTGATTCCGGATTGGACGAACCTTTAATCCGGGTTGGACGAGCCCCGATCGAGCCGCTCTTTACTTCTTCTTCCGGCTGATGTCGCACAGCATATCCGAGTGAATATTCAGCCCGATGTTGCTCATATTATAGAAATGCTCGCTCGCCACCAGCCACACAATCTCGCAGATGGCGCGCTCGGAAAAATGGCTCTTCAAGCGCGCAAACGTAGCCGGGTTCACTTGTCTTTCCCGCGTCAACTCGGTCACATAATCGAGCGCCGCGCGCTCCGCCTCCGTGAACAGCGGGCTGGTCGCGTACCCTTCGAGCGCGTCGAACTTTGCCTCGTTCATCCGCGCCTTGATCGCGAACGCGCGCCCGATGTCGATGCAGAACTCGCACACGTTGATCCGCGCCACGCGCTCGCGCACCAGCATTTGCGTCTCCTGTGGCAGCGTAAGCTTTTTGTCCAGCTTGCCGATCTTGCCGATAAACATTCCAAAGCTGAGCGGCATCCGCGCCGCAAACACTTTAAGCGGGGTCATCACCTTGCCAAACTGGCGGCGCGACATTGCGTAGACCAGCTTCAACATCGGTGACGAAGGATTTTCGATAGGGGCGAGAAAGGTGCCCATCGTTTGACCTCCTGGAATGTGGCTTCAAGCGGCCATCTCGGTTCCGGGACAAGAAAATCCCGCACGGAGCCGAGCGTGCCATCGGGATGACGCGGCGCAGGCCAAAAATGTGAAATCGAGCCACGCATCCGCTTCAGCTCACGACTTATGGGATGCGCAAAGCGGGCGGTTCGGATCAGAGTTTCGGCCCCGATGGGCGGCGCGTGCGTTGGCAATGAAGGCGCGAACTTTCTGGAGATCTTTGTGTCCCGGCGCAGCTTCGACCCCGGAGACTACGTCCACGCCCGCTGGCCGCAGCGCCAAAATTGCCTCACCCGCATTTTCCGGCGTCAGCCCGCCCGCAGCGATGTAACGGCGCCCACGTATTCTAGCCTTGTCGAAGAGACTCGCGGCGACGGACCAGTCGTATGTCAGGCCCGTGCCGCCAACGGCATTCGCAGAAAAGGAATCGACCAGTACTGCATCCACATTATCCCGATCTGCATCCTCAGCCTCCGCAAACCCGTCCGCGCCGAAGCGCATCACGCGCAAAATGCTCAACCGCGGTCCGAAGCGCGCGCGCAATTGAGCCGGCAGCTCCGGAGGCGCCTTGAAGTGGAGCTGCACGCCCGTGATCCGGGCAGCGTGAACTGTCGACTCAATCTCCTCGAACGACGCATCCACAAATACGCCGATCTTTTCGATCGCTTCCGGCAGCTCCGGCACGATAGCCGCAACCTCGGCCGCCGTAACCCGCCGCGGGCTGGGCGCAAACACGAAGCCCAGCGCGTTCGCGCCGGCCTCAGCGGCGATCTGCGCGTCGTCCAGCGAAGTGTTTCCGCAGATTTTGATCCAGAGGCTCATCGCGTCACTGCGCTTCCGGCCAGCAGTTCGGCCAGCGCCGCACCTGGATCGGCCTGCCGCATCAGGCTCTCGCCAATCAGGAAGGCATCGAAGCCGGCCTTGCGCAGCCGCGCAACGTCATCAGGAGTTGAAATGCCGCTCTCCGTCACCCGCACCACGCTCGGCGGAATGCGCTCCACCAGCTCGAGCGAGGTCTCCGTATTCACGTCGAAGGTGCGCAGGTCGCGGTTGTTCACGCCGATGGCGCCTGCGCGGTCCGCGCCCAGCGCGGCAAACCCGCTGTCAAGGACGCGGTCCAGCTCATCGCCCGTGTGTACCTCCACGAATACGTCGAGCGAAAAGCCGCGCGCAGTCTCGGCAAAGTGCTTCAGCTCGCTATCGGTCAGCGCCGCGGCAATCAGCAGGACGGCGTCGGCGCGGTGCGCGCGCGCCTCGACAATCTGGTACTCGTCCACGATAAAGTCCTTGCGCAGGCACGGCAGCGGCGCGGCGGCCGAGGCCAGCTCCAGGTTGCGCAGGCTGCCCTGGAAGTAAGGCTCGTCGGTGAGCACCGAAAGGGCGGCCGCTCCGCCGTGGCGATAGCGCCGCGCCAGCCACTCGACGTCGAGATCGGCGCGGATCAGCCCCTTCGAGGGTGATGCCTTCTTGATCTCGGCGATGACAGCTGGGCCAGCGGCGGCATTGCTGCGCAGCGCCGCCACCCATCCCCGCGGATGGTGCGCGGCGGCGCGGCGCTCAAGTTCAGCCAGCGGGACGCGGGCTTTGCTGGCGGCCACGGTGGCGCGCGTAGAGGCCAGAATAGTTTCGATGCGGCTCGTCATAGCTATGCGTCTGAGTATAAGGCGGCCGCCGCCGCAACGCCGCCGCCCAGACCGGCTTACGCAGCAGCGCGCCTTTATAATCGAGGCGGCCATCCACCTTCGCGGAAAGCCGAACACCGCGAAAAAGGCCCCACATCGATGCTGAAAAACCTTCTCCTTCTGCTCGTCGCCGGCGCCGCATTTCTAGCGGCTCCGCTTGCCCGGAGCCAAAACCCCGCCGGCGTCACCGTCGAGCACAACGTCCCTATGAAGACCCGCGACGGCGTCACGCTCTACGCCGACATTTACATGCCGCCCGGCAAAGGCCCGTTTCCCGTCCTCCTCACGCGCACGCCTTACAACAAGCAAAGCCCCGACACAATTCTCTTCGGCAACACCGCAGCCGCAGCCGGTTTCATCGTCGTCGCGCAGGATGTGCGCGGCCGCTACACCTCCGAGGGCGAGTGGTATCCCTTCCGCCACGAGATCGCCGACGGTTACGACACCGTGGAGTGGGCGGCGCGGCTGCCCCACGCCGATGGCCGCGTGGGCATGTTCGGCGCATCCTATGTGGGCGCCACGCAGTTGCTCGCCGCCACCGGCCGCCCGCCCCATCTCGCCGCAATCTGCCCCGTGGTCACCGCCAGCAACTACTTTGAAAACTGGACCTACCAGGGCGGCGCCTTCGAGCAATGGTTCGACGAGTCGTGGACCTCCGACCTGGCGCAGGATACGATGAACCGCGCCATCCGCGCCGACACCGACGCGCGCATCGGCAGCGGCGTCTTGCCGCTGAGTCATTTCCCAGTCTTCAACGTTCCGGCCAACTTCAGCGGCGCGTCGCTAGCACGCGCGCTCGCGCCCTACTTTCTCGACTGGCTCACCCACCCCACTTACGACAGCTACTGGAAACAGTGGTCAATCGAGGATCGCTACGCCGACATCGACGTGCCCACGCTCACTGTCGCCGCCTGGTACGATCTTTTCCTCGGCGGCTCGCTGCGCAACTATCTCGGCCTCAAGGCCCACGCGGCCACAGAAACAGCCCGCAATGACCAGCGGCTGGTCATCGCCGTCGGCGGCCACTCGGGATGGTCCGCGAAAGTCGGCGACGTCGATTTCGGCCCCACCGCCGACTTCGACGACAGCGCCATCGCCCTCGACTGGTACGAGTACCTCTTCAAAGGCGCGCACAACGAGTTCGCCAGCCCCGACCCGGTCCGCGTCTTCACCATGGGCATCGACAAGTGGCAGTGGGAAAAGAGCTGGCCGCCTGAAGACGCCCGCGAGACGCGCTATTATCTGCAATCGGGCGGCAAGGCGAACACCGCTGTCGGCGACGGAACGCTCTCCGCCCAGGCCGCAAGCGCCAACCCGCCGAGCGCCAAGCATTCGAGCATGGAGCCGCCCGACCGTTTCGTCTACGACCCCGCCAATCCCGTCCCCACCACCGGCGGCCCGCTCTGCTGCGATCCCGCGCATCTCGAGCCCGGCGCCCGCGATCAGCGCGCCGTGGAAGCGCGGCGCGACGTTCTGGTCTACTCCACCCCGCCGCTCGCCGAAGATGTTGAAGTCACCGGCCCCGTCACGCTCGATCTCTACGCCAGCTCCTCGGCCATCGACACCGACTTCACCGGCAAGCTCGTCGACGTAAGCCCCGACGGCTTTGCGCGCAATGTAACGGAAGGAATCCTGCGCGTCACCTTCCGCAATTCCCTCCGCAATTCAATGTCCGCGCCCACACCCATCGTGCCCGGAAAAATCTACCGCTACACCGTCGATCTCTGGGCCACCAGCAACGTCTTTCTCAAAGGCCACCGCATTCGCCTTGAAGTTTCAAGCAGCAACTTCCCTCGTTTCGCGCGCAATTTGAACACCGGCAAAAACGCAGCCTCGAGCGCGAAATATGTAAAGGCAACAAACACGGTCTACCACGATGCCGCGCATCCGAGCGCGCTGATTCTGGATGCGATTCCGAGGTAGCGCCGTTGCCGTGCGCTTACAGCAACTGTCTTCTCACAGCGAGGTTCGTTCTCAAGCGCATGTCTTCATCGATTTATCGAAACGGGCTTCAGTGACCTAATTTGAGAGTTCGAGATTTCCATTGATTTCAAAAGCAAACTGGCCGCGGTGTGCGCGAATCATGGAGAGATCGCCGGCGGTGCGGGCGCGCCTTACGAACCCCTCTGTTCCTCCCGGATTCTCTCGGCGGCAACCACGCTGCGCTTCGACTTCCGATAAACGTTGGCCACCGCCAGTGTCCACAGCGGAACCAAGTCGACGCCCGGCGCCAGCTTGGCCAGAAACGACGGCGCAAACTCCCAATGCCAGCCAAGCAGATAAGTGAGCACGGCGCCGATGCCGAGGTCGAGCAGGTCGGCTGCGCCCGAGTCAAAGCCCTCGACGAAGATCGGAAACACGATCATCTCCAGCACATCGGCGAGGATGGCCAGCACCATCGCCGCGCGCAGCCGCGGACCAGCAGAGATAGTGAGGCCGCCCTTTTTCATCTCAGCGCGCCGCCGCGGCTCTGGCGCCCGCCGCCGGTTCCCGGGCGGCCGCGTTGCGCGCCGCCAGCTCTCGCGCCGCCTGCCGTCCCAGGCGGATGCAGTCGGGAACGCCGACGCCGTCGTAAGCGTTGCCCACCAGGCGCAGGCCGGGCAAAGCGGCGATCCGGGCAGCGATACGTTCGGTGCGCTCCTTGTGGCCCACGGCGTACTGCGCCATGGCCCGCCGCCAGCGCGAGACCTGCGCGTGCTCGGGCTCAAAGGCGGCGTCGATCGTCCTGCCGCCAAGAATCTGGCCCAGCTCGCGGCGCACAATGGCGATCAGCGCGGCGTCGGTCTCGGACAGCAGAGCCTCGTTCTTCATTCCGCCCAGAAAGGCGCGGAAGACGGCTTTGCCGGGTGGGGTGCGGCCCAGAAACTTGCGGTGTGAAAACGTGCAGGCCAGCATCGCGCGGCCCTCGCTGGGGGGAACAAGAAATCCAAATCCGTCAGGCAGCCTCCCCAGCCTGGCCTCGTCGTAGACCAGGTTCACGGTGATCGACGACGAGTAAGGAATCGCGCCCAGCTCGTCGCCCAACGCCGCGTCCACGGGCGTGAGCAGCACGCCAGCCGCCCAGGCGGGCGAGGCCACGATCAGCCCTTCAAAGATCCCGACAAATGCGCCTGCTTCCACGCGCCAACCCTCCGGGTCCCTTTCGATCGAACTCACCGGCGCAGCTAAACGAATCGACAATGGATCGAGGCGCGCCGCGAGGGCGTCGACGAGTTGCTGCATCCCTCCGCGCAGCGTCGTGAAGATCGGGCGCGGCCGAGGACCTGCCCCGTTCTTGGCTCCGCCATTTTTCGCCGCCGCCTCCGCGCGTATCGTGCGGTGCGCGGCCAGCATGCCGCGCGTGAGCGAGCCGTACTCGCTCTCCATCTCCACCAGCCGCGGCAGCACGGCCCGCGCGCTCAGTTCGGCGGCGTCGCCGCCATAGATGCCGGCCAGCAGCGGGCCGGCGAGCCGGTCCACTGCCTCGGCGCCAAAGTGCCGCTCCACCAGCGCCGCCACCGGCTCGTCCCCGGCCCCCATCGCGCGCGGCGGGTGCAGCAGTTCCAATGCCATGCGGACTTTGGTCTCAAGGCTGAAGAGCGGCGTCAGCGCCGTAGGAAGCAGCCTGGTGGGGACAAGAAACATGAGTCCGTCGGGCAGCGGTATGAGCCGGTTGCGCACCACCACATAGGTCTTGCGCGCGGCGTCGTTGGAAGGGATCAGGTCGCCCTCCAGGCCCAGCTCGCGGCAAAGCTCGCCAGCCGCAGGCTTCTCCGTCAAAAAGGAGTCCGGGCCGCGCTCAAGCACGGCCCCGCCGACGATCTGAGAAGACAGCACGCCGCCCAGACGGTCCCGTGCTTCAAAAAGCGTGTACTCGACCTCCGCGCCCCCGGCGCGCGCCTTCTCAAGCTCATAGGCAGCCGCCAGCCCCGCGATGCCGCCCCCGACGATCGCAATCCTCACGCTCATCCCGGCTTCCCGAAAGATCTTGCAGGGGCCATCCCGCTCGCATTTAAGCGGTAGGAGGTATTTTCGATACAAATCCCCTTAGAAGTTAGAATCGGGCCGGGCGCTTTTCGTTGTATGCAATTTAAAACACCTGATAAGGCTAGGATTTCTCTTCGTGGTACTCCATCTCCGTGTTCACGCGCCAGATATTGTCTTTGCCCGTTACGCCGTTCAAGATATTCTCAACCGCCGTCATGGCGGTGAGCATCGAGTGGTCCTGATTATTGTACTTGTGCATGCCGTTGCGGCCGATCAGGAACAGGTTCTCGAAGCTGTCGGTGTACGCGCGAATCACGTCGAAGCGGCCGTAGCTACCAAAGTATGCGGGATAAGTCTTGGGAACGCGCACCACGTGATGGTCTTCCACGTCGCCGGCGTTGACAATGCCGATTTTGGCCGCTTCCGCAATCGCAAACTTCGCCATCTCCTCGTCGGAAAGTTTCCAGATCGCGTCGCTCTCGTTGCAAAAGTATTCCAGGCCAATCCAGACCTTATCGCGGCTGCCCACCAGCCACGGGCTCCAATTGTTGAAGATCTGCAAGCGGCCCACCATCACGTCGGGCTCCTGAATGTAAATCCAGTTATCTTTCAGCGGCGAGCCGTCCTTTTCGGTTACGGCAAGCTCGCTCGCCAGCAGGCCCACCGCGATGAAGTCCCGGTACATCAGCCCCTCGCTCACTTCAATCACCTCCGGCGGCGCGCCACCCGCCACGGCGCGCACCAAATCGCACACCGGCATGGTCGAGAAGAAATAGTCGCCCGCAAAGACGCTGCGTTCTCCGCCGGGGCCGGCGCCCTCGACCGACAGCACCCTGTTCCCGGCAATGTTGACGCGATCCACCTTGAATTCCGGAACGATCCGGCCGCCCCCTTCGCGAATCAGCCCGGCCACATGCTCCCAGAGCTGCCCTGGGCCGAACTTGGGGTAAAGGAATTTCTCAATCAGCGAGGTTTCGGTTTGTTTTTGGGCAATGTCCGCCGATTTTCCCGGTGTAAAGATCTTTTTGAGGGAGCACGTCGCCGCGCATTTAAGTGAAAGGCCCTTGATGCGCTGCGCTCCCCACTCGGCGCCGATCTTGTCGCACGGTACGCCCCACACTTTCTCCGTATACGGCTTGAAAAAAGTAAGATAAAGCTGTTTGCCGAAGCGATTGATCAGAAAGTCCTCAAGCGAATGCTCTTCTCGCCGGGGCAGAAGCGCCGAGCGCATATAGCTGAGTCCGCAGCGAACGGTGCGCACGAGGCCCATGTTTTTGAAGGTGGCCGCACTCAGCCGGATGGGGTAATCGAAAAATCGGCGCAGGAAGTAGATGCGGCTCCGGCGCTCGCGGACCAGCATCACCAGGTCCCTCTCGTGCGGATCGTTGCCAGGCGGGCCGGGCGACGTGGCCGCCGCCGGAACCTCGCGCCGCTGCCCCTTGTACTTTAACTCGCCCCTTGGCTCGCCCCTTAGTTCGCCGTCCGCCTGCGCGCCTTTTTCGACGGGCATCAGTTCGAGCCACCAATTCATCACGCGGTCGGACCTCGAGAAGAAGCGGTGGCCGCCAATGTCCATGCGGCAGCCGTTGTGGCGCACGGTCCGCGACAGACCGCCCACTTCGTCGTTGGCCTCAAGCACGATCGGCACAATCTCTGTGCGCCGCAGCAGTTCGAGTGCGGCCGTCAGGCCGGCGGGACCCGCTCCCACAATGATCGCCGTGCCGTGCCTGGCCGTGCGTTCCTGTTCCATGATCCCTGTTCCATGCTCGGCCACGCCACTCCCCGCAAAAATCAACCCCTGTGAGAAATGGCGGCAAAAGCCCGTCCCTTATTTTGTTGCATTTGCGGCACCCTTCGACTCCGCTCAGGTCAGGCTAAAAGTCGTGCCCTGACTTTTTTCCATGCGGAGCAGCTCGGTGCCGTGGGGATTCGCGGTTTGGCCGGTGAAGCGGAAGCCGGCGGACCGATAGAGGGCGATGGCGCGAAGAAGAAATGCGGTTGTGTAGAGATCGAGCGCGAGGGCGGATTGCCCGGCTGCAAATTGCTCAACTTGATCGAGCAGACGCTTCCCGATTCCAAGTCCGCGCGCGCGTGGGGAAACCGCCATGCCTCTGACTGTGACCGTGCCTGATTTGCGAATTGCTCCGACTGTGCCGATGGGAGCCGCTGCGGATTCGGCAATCCAGACGGGCCCCTCGCCGAGCCGCGCAAGAATGGCCGGCGGAGCGAGCACCGTTGCGGCAAAGGCAGCGGGGGTGTAAAGCGGCTCGAATTCGGCGAACGACTCCCGGAGAAGCGCGGAAATTGCGTCCGCGTCCGCCTGGCCCGCTTTGCGAATGTCGACGGGCGCGGGGTAAGGTGCGGGGAACTTGCCCGGTATTTGAATGGGCATCAGGCCCTGCGCAGGGTGTGGAGGGTGATTTCGGGGGGACAGTCGAGGCGGAAAGGGATGCCCACGGTGCCGAGGCCGCGGTTGACGTAGAGCTGAATGTTGGCGACATGGAACTCGCCCTCGGCGAAGAGTTTTCCGCCGGTGGGCAGGACGATGGGGCCGATAAGGGGCAGGCGAATCTGTCCGCCGTGGGTGTGACCGCAGAGCATGAGGCTGACCGCGCGGCCGGCGGGGTCGGCGGCGACTTGAGTGGCAAAGTCAGGCGCGTGGCAGAGCAGGATGACGGGCTCGTTGGGGATGTTGCGGATGGTGTGGGGGATGGCGAGATCGACGCGGGGATGGCCGTCGACGGGGTCGTCGAGGCCGGCGAGCCAAATGCGGGAGCCGGAGCGCTCGAGGGGGACAAAGCTGTTGCGGAGGACGGGAATGCCGTTGTCTTCGAGCGCCGTGGTGACCTGCCTGGCGCCGACCAAAATGTCATGATTGCCGAGAATGGCATAAATCTGGCGGCATTTGAGACCGAGGAAGATGTTGGCGCACTGCCAGGCGGCGCCGATGGCGAACTTACCGGTGCCTAATCGGTGGCCAAACTGGTTGGTGACATAATCGCCGGTGAGGAAAATGACGTCGGGATTGAGCTGATTGACGCGGTGGACGGCGTCGCGCAGGAAGAAAGGCTCAGTGAAGTCGTCGAGATGGATGTCGCTGAGCTGGGCGACGGTCATGCCGTCAAAGGCGTCGGGCAGGCCGGGGATGGGGGCGTCGCGGCGGACAACGTCGATCCAATGGCGCTCGATTTCGCCGGAATAGAGGACAAGACCGGCGCCGGCGAACATGGTTCCTCGTAGAAAGCCGCGCCTGGTGACGGTGGGTTGGGGAAAAGTGCGCAAAGAACCCATCATTCTAGGGTAAATCTTTTCCAGTCAATGTAAAAGCGAGAGAAGGTTGCCTGGGATTAGCCTTTTTTTTCTGAACCGATCTGCAACGGGCTGTGAGTCAGTGCCAGCGTTTACGCAAAAAACGCGAAAAGAGCCTTCCTGAGCTTGCCGAAGGAACGGGGGCAGCCTCGCTTGTGGGGCGGCCGACGCCGATCGCTGCGAGTTCGCCGGCGCGTTTAACCGGGGATGCGATCGAAGTAGCCGGCTACCTGCTGCCAGTTGTCGACCCGGGTGAGGCCGGTGGCCCCGAGGTTGTGGGGGGCGGTGTAGAGCAGGCCCTGGCCTTCGAAGCGCTCGAGGTTGCGGGGCAGGTCATCGATGAGGTAATCGGCGCGGAGGATGGATTTGTTGCCGCAGAAGACGTAGTTGGTGGGGGGAATGAAGGCGAAGTGGCGCTGCAGCCAGCGGTACTTGGGGCCGAGGGAGTTGGGGACGGTCATTGCCTGGGTGGCGACGAAGATTTCGAAGCGGGCGGAGAGGTCTTTGAGGACTTCTTGTGCGCCGGGCATGAGGGGCAGGTCTTCAAAAAAGTCTTCGGCGTCGAGGAAGGCGCGGAGCTGCTGCTGGCGGTCCAGAGGCGCGATCTCCCAGAGGCCCTTACCGGCGAGGTCGGCGGGGGTGACGGCGTCGTCGAAAGCTTCGTTGTAGCGGCGCAGATGCTCGGCGAGGGTGTCGGCCATTACCTCGTCCATATCGACGCAGATGCGCTGCAAAGGGAGCTCCGGGAAGGCTAGTGATCAGTGATCAGTGGTCAGTGGTCAGTGGTCAGTGGTCAACGGTCAGTGGTCGGTGATCGGTGGCCGGCGATCAGGCGGCCGGTGAATGAGCCACTCTCAAAAAGGGTAGCAGAGGGGGCGGATGGCTGCTTGAGGCGGGCGGGGAGTGTGGCATCCTACCGGATATGCCGTCTACGCCTCATTCACGGGCCGGGTTGCTGCATGGGTTTCTTGCCGATAGCGCCGTTTTTCAGTGGCGGAACCAAACGTTTCGCGCGGACCTGATTCTCACCGTGCCGATCGCGATTTGCCTGGGCTTCGGGCTGGCGATAGGGCATCCAGCGGTTGGTCTGGTGGCGTCAGGCGGCGCCATGAATACCGGCTTCGGACACAAGCAGACCATCCACCGGTCGAATCTGCTGCCCATGATCTTTGTGACTTTTGGCATGGCCTTTTCGGGGTTTCTGGGGGTGCTGCTGGGGCACGGCAGCGCGCTGCTGGTCATGGCGGCGGCGCTGCTGGGATTCGGTTACGGGATGTTGACGGGTCGGCCTGGGGGATTTGGGTGGGTAGGCCAGCAGTGCGTGATTACGTTTCTGGTGGCTTCGGCATTTCCGGCGCCGCCGGTGGCCGCGGCTGAGCGCGGGTTGCTGCTGCTGGCGGGCGGGGCTTTGCAACTGGTGCTTTCGGCGCTGCTGCTGCGGGTGTTTGGGGATCTGCGGGCGCGGATGAGCCGGTTGTCGCACTACCTGCGGGAAGAGCAGGCGGCGCTGCGCAGGGCGGTGGTGGAGACGGCGGAGTCGGTTCGGCAGCGGCGGTTCCTTAACTCTTCGATTCCATATTCGCTGCGGCTTGCCGTCACGCTGGCAGTTGCGACGGAGATTTATCTTTGGCTGCATTACCCGAGCGGGTACTGGATTCCGATGACGGCGCTGCTGGTGCTGAAGCCGGGGGTGACGGATACAGTGAGCCGCGCGATTGCGCGAGCGGCGGGGACGATTTGCGGCGCCATTTTGATCAGCCTGCTGCTTGCCCACTTGAAGACGACGCCGGTGGCTCTGGCTGTATTCACGGCGCTGTTTGCGTGGCTGGCTTACGCCATAGTGAATGTGAACTATGCGCTGTTCTCTGCGGCTATCACGGGGTACATTGTGTTCCTGTTGTCGCTGAATGAGATTCCGGGGCCGGAGATTGCCAAGCGGCGGGCGTTTTGCACGGTGCTGGGCGCGGCGATTGCGCTTTGCGTGCGGCTGGCGGTGATTTCGCGGTACGGGGCGCGATGGCGAAGAGCTGCGGAGGCTCGGCGGGTGGAGCGTTTGCCGGCGCATTGAGGCGGGACCAGCGTGGAGAGTCGGAAGTCTGTTGCATGGCTGGGCCATCCAAAAAGAAGGTCCCTTCGAGTGCGTTTGGCCCAAAAGTGGGCCAACCTCTGCCCGTCGAAAATCGTCCTCGATTCATTGCTCCCCTTCAGGGCGCAGGAGCGCGGCTGGGCTCATTTCCCAGGATAGTGGGGAATTGCTCGGCGAGTCCCAGGAGGCGGCTGCCGATGAGAGCGCCGACGGCGGCGGCGGCGATGACGGTCCAGCGCTGCGGCTCGGGCACGATGTCGCCGTGGCGCGCGCGCTGAAACCGGAAGACCGCGTAGCCGGCTACGTAGGCGAGGGCCTCAAACACCGGGTGCCAGGCCGGGTGAGAGCCGATGGGGATCATGGCGGGAGTATAGCGGAAATGGGGAGGGCGGAATAGCGAGAGCGAAGGCTGCCAATGCCGGCGCTCAGGAGGCCGGGCGCGCGCGCCAAGACAACATGCGCTTCAGATAGCTGAGCTTGGCGCTGGTTTCGTTCTGGGAGTTGAGGTGCTCCATGCCCGCGCCGAAAAGAGCGATGAAGATGCCGACGATGAATCCCACGGCGGTGGCGACGATGACGATGAGGCCGCGGTGGGGGGACGATTTTTTGTCGGGGACGGTGGCGGGATCGACGACCTGGATGAGGGCGCCCTGTTTGGCCTGGTCGAGCTTGGCGATCTCGTACTGCTGGGCGAGGATGTCGAACATGGTCTCGTTGTACTTGACGTCGCGGAGGCTGCGAATGTAGTCGAGGCTGGCGGCGGGGACCTTGCCCTTGGGAACGATGATGCCGGCTGAGATGTTCTGGCTGCCGCCCAGCTTGTCTAGCTGCGCGCGGAGGCTGGCCAATTCCTGCTCAGCCTGAATCAACTGCGCGTTCTGGCCGGTGGCGAAGGTCTGCATTGCCTGGATCTGGACTTCCTTGGCGGCGATCTGGGCGTTGAGCGAGGCGGCGGAGTCGATGAGGGCCGCTGCCTGAGCGTTCACCTGAATCAGCCCTGTCTTCTGCTCGGTTTGTTCCAGGGCGACTTCGGCGTTGGCCAGGTTGTTTTTGGCCTTTTCAAGCTGCTGGCTGAAGAAGAGGGCGCGCTGGCCGGCTTCGGTGATGGCGAGATGCTGCGAGAGGTCGCGGAACTGGTCGACGTAGCCGTTGGCGAGTTCGGCGGCGCGTTGCGGGTTGGGATCCTCGACCGAGATGTGGATGAGGCCGTCTTTGTTGTTGCCGTCAACGGTGGCGTCGTGCTCGAACTTCTTGCGGGCGTCGGAGAGGAACCTGGCGTGGTACTCCCGCATGAGGCCGTAGTGCTCGATCATGGCGTCTTCGACGGTGTGGCTCTTGAACATGGCCACGTACATGTCGTTGGGGTTTTTGATGCCGAGGCTGCCGCCGGCCAGGCTGGCCAGGCCGCCGAGCGAGCCCAACTGCGAGGCAATCAAGGCGCTCATGGACGTGCCTTGCTGCGGAGGGAGCAGCGTGACCTCGGCCGTGTAGCGCTTGGGCAGGAGGAGCGAGACGATGACGGCGAGGATGGCGAAGACCGCCGTGGTCAAAAAGATGGTGCGCTTCCGTTCGGCCAGGACGATTAATAGGTCGAGCAGGGAGATTTCGTCTTCATCGCGGGCGCCGGGGACGGCGTGCGGCGCGGAAGGAGAAGTGGCGTGTTCGGTTGAATCGGAAAGCTGAAGGTCCGTGGCCATGAGAGCCTTGTAAGCATTTTACAGGGAACGGGGCCTTGACTGCGGACCGGACGGGCGCCGGCGGCGGGCGGCGTCCGCGGAGGCAGTAAGAAACCGAATGCGGAATGCAGCGTTGGGGACAGATTCACGGGCTTGGGGCTATGATTTGCGGTGGACGGATTTCCCCGAACGAGCGGTTCCCCAATTTTGGAATCGCTCCCGTCATCCGCGCTCATCCACAGCATCCAAATTTCAGGAACGGAAAAAGGAGCGGAACCATGGCGACAACTACCCAGCAAGCCGCCGATGCGCACGTTGCCACCCAGGCTGCCGAGCCGCTGATGCAGCGGAAGGCATGGAAGGCTCTTGAAGTTCACTTTACGCGGGTAAAGGAAATGCACCTGCGGGCGCTGTTTGCCGAGGAGCCGGGGCGGGGCGAGCGCATGACGGCCGAAGGCGCAGGGCTGTTTCTGGATTACTCGAAAAACCGCGCGACCGCCGAGACGCTGAAGCTGCTGATCGCGCTGGCGGAGGAGTCGGGCTTAAGGGCGCGGATCGACGCGATGTTCCGCGGCGACAAGCTCAACATTACGGAAAAACGTGCGGTGCTGCACGTGGCGCTGCGGGCGCCGAAGGGCGCGACGATCCTGGTGGACGGCGAGAACGTTGTGCCGGAGGTTCACGCGGTTCTGGACAAGATGACGGAGTTCGCTCGCCGCGTGCGCAGCGGGGCGTGGGTGGGGCACACGGGTAAGCGGATTCGAAACGCGATCAATATAGGGATCGGCGGATCGGATTTGGGGCCGGTGATGGCTTACGAGGCGCTGCGCCATTACAGCGAGCGGTCGATGACGTTCCGGTTTGTGTCGAACGTGGACGGGACGGATTTTGCCGAGGCGGTTGAGGGGCTCGATCCGGCGGAGACGCTGTTTATTGTTTCGTCGAAGACCTTTACGACGCTGGAAACGATGACCAATGCGCACTCCGCGCGGGAATGGCTGCTGGCGGGGCTGGGCGGGGATGAATCTGCCGTGGCCAAGCATTGCGTGGCGGTTTCAACGAACGCGGCGGAGGTGACGAAGTTCGGAATCGATACGGCGAATATGTTCGGGTTCTGGGACTGGGTTGGCGGGCGCTACTCGATGGATTCGGCGATCGGGCTTTCGACGATGCTGGCCGTCGGGCCGGAGAACTTCCGCGCCATGCTGGACGGATTTCACGAGATGGACGAGCACTTCCGGACGGCGCCGTTTGAGAGCAATTTGCCGGTGCTGATGGGGCTGCTGGGGATCTGGTACAACGACTTCTTCGGGGCGCAGACGGTGGCCGTGCTGCCGTACGACCAATATTTGAAGCGGTTTCCGGCCTACTTGCAGCAACTGACGATGGAGAGCAACGGAAAGCACGTTAGGCTGGATGGGGCGGCGGTGGACTACGAAACCGGGCCGATCTACTGGGGCGAGCCGGGGACCAACGGGCAGCACTCGTTCTACCAGTTGATTCATCAGGGAACGCGGTTGATTCCGTGCGACTTTATCGCGTTCAACCACACGCTGAATCCGCTGGGCCGGCATCACGACATACTGATGGCCAACGTGTTTGCGCAGACCGAGGCGCTGGCGTTTGGCAAGACCCCCGAGCAGGTGAAGGCCGAGGGGACGCCGGACTGGCTTGTGCCGCATCGGGTGTTCGAGGGCAACCGGCCGTCGAACACGATTGTGGCGGATGAGTTGACGCCGGCGGTTCTGGGCAAGCTGGTGGCGCTCTACGAGCACAGCGTGTTTACGCAGGGGACGATCTGGAACATCAATTCGTTCGACCAGTGGGGGGTGGAGCTGGGTAAGCAGTTGGCGCAGCGGATTATTCCGGAGCTCGAGAGCGAGACGTCGCCGGAGTTGAAGCACGACAGCTCGACGAACAACCTGATCCGCCGGTACCGGGCGACGAAGGAGGGAGCATGAAGCCGCCCATTGAACCGCGTGGATACGATCGGCCTTTGTACATTCTTCCGTTCGATCATCGCGGGTCGTTCGAGACCGGGATGTTCGGCTGGCACGGGGCGCTGAACGAGGAGCAGACGGCGAAGATTGCGGCGGCGAAGCGGGTGATCTACGACGGGTTTAAGGCCGCGATTGCGGGCGGGGTGAAGCGCGAGTACGCCGGAATTCTTGTGGATGAGCAATTTGGCGCGGCGATTTTGCGCGACGCGGCGGCGGATGGTTTTCACTTTGCCTGCCCGGCGGAAAAGAGCGGACAGGAGGAGTTCGATTTCGAGTACGGCGAGGATTTTGCGGCGCATATCGAGAAGTTCCGGCCTACTTTCTCGAAGGTGCTGGTGCGATATAACCCTGGCGGCGACGCGGCGTTGAATCGCGATCAGGCGGGGCGGCTGCGGCGGCTGTCGGATTATTTGCAGGCTGCGCAGCGCAGTCTGTTTATGTTCGAGCTGCTGGTGCCGGCGGAGAAGGCGCAGCTCGATCAGGTTGGAGGGGACAAGAAACGGTACGACCTGGAGCTGCGGCCGGGGTTGATGATCGAAGCGATCGAAGAGCTGCAGAACGCGGGGGTTGAGCCGGACATCTGGAAGATTGAAGGTCTGGACCGGCGCGAGGATTGCGAGAAGATTGTGGCCGCGGCGCGGCGGGATGGGCGCGATAAGGTGGGGTGCATCATCCTGGGGCGCGGGGAGAACGAGCAGAAGGTGGGTGAGTGGCTGGCGACGGCGGCTGGAGTGGCTGGGTTTATCGGATTTGCGGTGGGACGGACGGACTTCTGGGAGCCGCTGGTGGGCTGGCGGGATGGGAAAGAGACGCGCGAGCAAGCGGTAGCGGCGATTGCGGCGCACTATTCGGGGTTTGTGGATTTGTTTGAGAAGGCGAGCGCGGGGGTGCGGGTGGCTTGAGGGCGCACGGCGTTATTCGCGATTTGCGCCGCCCCTACGGGGCGCCGGGCCGGTTTTGAGGCCGCTTTCCCCGCGTTGAAAACGCGGGGCTAACAAACGGTGCGCCTACGGCGCGAGAACGAGGGATTGGTTTCGCAAGATTCATATGAATGCCTGTAATGGCCGCCCTCCGCGGTTGATTTGCGATTGCGGCGGATTTATTCTTCATTCTCAAGCAGATTTGCGAGTGCGGCTCCTCTGCGAAATGCGGAGGGGCCTGTCTTTTTCTTGAAACGAAGTCTGAAGTCTCAGCGTGGAGATGGAGCTATGGCCCTCCAAACGACGGCGATAACGAACGGCACGGGCGGCGCGGTGCGGCAAATCCCGGTGGTGTTGAACGGGCGCGCGCTCGAAAGCAACCGGCGGATTCCGCTCAATCTGGACTGGGTGGACCAGGTGCGGGTGAACACGAGCGCGGTGGAGCGGCGGGCGGCTACGCATTGCGCGCGGCGCACCGTGAAAAAGGAAACCCAGGCGGCGTGGCTGCTGCGGGCGATTGCCTGCATGGACCTGACTACGCTGAGCGGGGACGACTCAGCCGAGCGGGTGCGGCGGCTTTGCGCGAAGGCACGGAATCCGCTGCAGCGCCAGATTGTGGAAGGGCTGGGGATTGAAGATCTGCACCTGACCGTGGGCGCGGTATGCGTTTATCACGCGTTTGTGGAGACGGCGGTGAAGGCGCTCGAAGGGTCGGGGATTCCGGTGGCCGCGGTTTCGGCGGGGTTTCCCGCGGGGTTGACGCCGCTGGCTGAACGGGTGGACGAGATTCACCGGTCGGTTGAGGCGGGCGCGCAGGAGATCGACATTGTGATTACGCGGGCGCATGTTTTTAACGGCGAGTGGCAGGCGCTCTACGACGAGATTGCGGCGTTCCGCGAAGCTGCCGGCCCGGCGCATATGAAGGCCATTCTGGGCACCGGCGACTTGATGACGCTGCGCAACGTGGCGCGGGCAAGCTGGGTGGCGATGATGGCCGGCGCGGACTTTATCAAGACTTCGACGGGCAAGGAGGCGGTGAACGCGACGCTGCCGGTTTCGCTGACCATGGTGCGGTGCATTCGCGAGTATGCGGAGCGGACGGGGATGGCGGTGGGGTTCAAGCCGGCGGGCGGGATTCGCACGGCGAAGCAGTCGCTGGATTGGCTGGCGATGATGAAGGACGAGCTGGGACGGCCGTGGCTGGAGCCTTCGCTGTTCCGGTTTGGCGCGAGCGGAATGCTGGGGGACATTGAGCGGCAATTGGAGCATTATCTTACTGGAAGGTATTCGGCGACTTATCGGCATCCGATTGCGTGAGGAGCCACACAAGATGGGTCCAATTGAGCAACGACTGTTTGAAGAATTTAAAGATCGCGGAAAGCTCCGCAGCAATACGCTCCTACTTCGGCAGGAAGGCGCCATTGATTACGTGCATCGCTGCTTCGAGTATCAAGCGCCGATCTTGGGGATCGACAGTTTTGAGCTCATTGGCGACTCCATCCGGACCGAAGATTACATTGATTATTCCTCTTCGAGTTTTCATCTGACCGCGCCTGATGTTTGGAAGGAAGCGGAGGATTTTCTGAGAAATCATCCGCAGAGCGATTTGTGGTTTGAAGTTGTTATTGACGAACCAAGCGCACCGGGAAATGGGAGTAAGGCATGAGCGAGAGCATTGCGGAGAAGTTCTTCTCCATGGAATACGGAACTGCGCCGGAGGACCCGAAGGAAGCGGTGCTGTGGCTGGAGCGGCACGGCCGCCGGTTCGAGGAGTTTATCGGCGGGGCGTGGGTGAAGCCGGCGAGCGGCGAGTATTTTGCTACGAGCGATCCTGCGACCGGCGATGTGCTGGCCGAGGTTGCTGAGGGGAATGCGAACGACGTAGAAGCCGCCGTGGCCGCGGCGCGCAAGGCGCTGCCGGCGTGGCAGGCGCTGAGCGGGCACGAGCGGGCGCGGTATCTTTATGCTCTCGCGCGGCTGGTGCAGAAGCACGCGCGCAGGCTGGCGGTGCTCGAAACGATGGACAACGGGAAGCCGATCCGCGAGAGCCGGGACATCGACATTCCGCTTGTTGCCCGGCACTTTTATCACCATGCGGGTTGGGCGCAGTTGCTTGAGCAGGAGTTTCCGGGCTATGCGGCATGCGGCGTGGTGGGGCAGGTGATTCCGTGGAACTTTCCGCTGCTGATGTTTGCCTGGAAGGTGGCGCCGGCGCTGGCGGCGGGCAATACGGTGGTGATCAAGCCGGCGGAGAACACGCCGCTGACAGCGCTGGCCTTTGCGGAGCTGGCCATGGAGGCGGGATTGCCGGCCGGGGTGCTGAATGTGGTGAACGGCGGGCCGCGCACGGGGCAGGCGCTGGTCGAGCATCCGGACGTGGACAAGGTTGCGTTTACCGGGTCGACCGAAGTGGGGCGGATTATCCGCAAGGCTACGGCGGGATCGCATAAAAAGCTGTCGCTGGAGCTTGGAGGCAAGTCGCCGTTTGTGGTGTTCGACGACGCGGATCTGGACTCGGCGGTCGAGGGGCTGGTGGACGCGATCTGGTTCAACCAGGGTGAAGTGTGCTGCGCCGGGTCGCGCCTGCTGGTGCAGGAGAGCGTCTACGATGCCTTCACCAAAAAAGTGAAGCGCCGCATGGACAATCTGCGCCTCGGCAATCCGCTCGACAAATGCATCGACATCGGCGCGGTCGTCGAT
>JBOGLX010000167.1:0-24297 GCA_050745765.1 Occallatibacter sp.
GTACACGGGCGCCATCCAGTCCGCGTCGCGCTGCGCCAGGTATTCGTTCACCGTCACGACGTGCACGCCCTCGCCGGCCAGGGCATTGAGGTAGACCGCGAGCGTGGACATGAGGGTTTTGCCCTCGCCGGTCTTCATCTCGGCGATCTTGCCCTGGTGCAGCACCATGCCGCCGATCAACTGCACATCGAAGTGGCGCATCTGCACGGCGCGCCAGCCGGCCTCGCGCACCACCGCGAAGGCCTCGGGCAGAATCTCGTTGAGCGCGGCCTGCTCGGCCTTCTTGATCTCCTCCGCGTCGGTCAGTCCCTCGATCCCGGCGGCAACCCGCGCCTTGAATTCGGCGGTCTTAGCCTTCAGCTCCTCGTCCGAGAGCTTCTTGATCTCCGGCTCGAACGCGCCGATCGCGGCCACTTTGGGCAACATGCGCTTGACTACGCGCTCGTTCGATGTGCCGAAGATTCGGGTTATAAACTTGTCAAGGTCAACAGCCACTTGCTTCCCTCACTTATCCAGTGTAAATGCAAGCGGAAATTCATGACCTTCGTTGCGGCGCGCGCGCCCAAATAAGCCCTTTTCTGCCATCGACAGCCTCCGGCCGCGGCAAACCCGCAATCCCGTGAAAATTTCAGAAATTCCAGTCGGATTTTGTTACGCCGCGATTCCCTTTTTGCCCTATACTGGCATCCTCATGCGATTCAGCAGGTTGTACGCTTTCTTTCTGGGCCTTGGTGTTTGCACGTTTTTAGCCGGCTGCGGCGGATCCTCCGGTAACTCGGGTGGAAGCACGCAGAACCCGCCCACGCCCACGCCGACGGTAACCTCGATCAGCCCCACTTCGGTAACCGCGGGCTCTGCCGCGATGACACTGACGGTCAACGGGACGAACTTTCTCTCTACAACCACGATCCAGGCCGGCGGCGTAGCGGATCCCACGACGTATGTAAGCGGCACGCAGGTGACAGCGACCGTTTCGGCCACGCAACTGGCCAGCGGCGCGCAGTTGTCGGTCATCGCGCTCAACGGGTCGGTCAGCAGCGGATCGGGAACTCCGGTGAACCTGCAAGTGACCAATCCGGCGCCAACCATCTCCGCGGTTGCGCCCACGGTGGAGCTGGCGGGCGCAGCATCGCCGTCCATTACTGTTACCGGCACCGGCTTTGTGCCCACCACGACCATCCAGGTGAACGGCAGCAACCGGACAACCACCTACACCAGCTCCACGCAGGTCAGCGTCGCGCTCACCGCGGCCGACGTCACGGCCTCCGGCAGTTTGTCGCTGACGGCCGTCAATGGCACGCCGGGGGGCGGAACGTCCACCGCCGCAACCGTCGCGGTGACCAATCCGGCGCCGGGAGTTGGAAAGCTATCTCCGAATAACGTCCTCACCAACGCTACGGCGCCCGTCACGCTGACGATTACAGGAACAAATTATGTGCCAAACTCAACGGTTCAGTTGGATGGAACCGCGCGCACTACAACCTATGTAAGCTCGACACAGTTGACCTTTCAGCTCACAGCGGCCGACCTGACGGCGGCACAAGAGTTCACGGCCACGGTGGTCAACCCAGCCCCCGGCGGCGGCACAGCCGCTGCCGGATTGCTTTTCGTTCTCCAGTCGACGCCTACACCGGTCATCACCCAGGTAACGCCCGCGCAAATCGTGGCAGGATCGGGCGCGACGACTATCTCCGTCTACGGGTCGAATCTTTATCAGGAGATAGGCACGAATTCGTACTTCACGACAGCCACAGTGCTTTGGAACGGCACGGCGCTCATGGGCGGATTCATCGGGCTTCCTCCCGGTTCAAACCCATATGTCACCGTAACGGTGCCGGCAAGCCTCCTGACTGCGACGGGAACAGCCACCATTACCGTGAGCAGCAGCGCCTCTACGCCAGCCGTCTCCAACAGCCTGACGGTCAGCATCGTGAATCCGCCGCCGCCCACGCTTACGTCCATCTACCCGAGCGGCGGACCGATCAATACCGCCGCGAGCATCACGCTTGAAGGAACGGGCTTCACGGCCAGTTCCACGGTTGCCGTGAACGGGGTTAATGTTCCCTCGCAATACGGGTCCTCGACCGAGCTTACGGCCACTCTTCCGGCTTCGAGTGTGGCGCTGCCCGGTAACGAGAATGTCACGGTCACCACCCCTGCGCCCGGCGGGGGAACCACCGCAGCGCAGGTGTACACCACCTTTATCTCGATTCCCAATAACGACCTGGTCTACAACTCGGCCGACGGCCTGCTCTACGCTTCAGTGCCTGCTTCAGCCGCAGGGGGCATCGGAAACTGCGTCGTTGGCATCGATCCCTACACCGGCGTCATCGTGCGGCAGATACAGGTCGGCACCAATCCCAACAAACTGGCCCTCTCCACCGACGGTACTCAGCTCTTTGTGGGCATAGACGGCGCGGGCGCCGTGGCGCAGGTCAACCTCGAGCAGGGGATGATCGTCAACCAGTTCTCGCTCGGCGGAGGCCCCGGCGTCTACAATGCGCCTTACACGGCCGCCTACATGGCCGCCGTGCCCGGCCTGCCCAACTCGGTTGCAGTGGCTACGACGGGGGAATACAGCAGCGGCGCCAACGTCGCCATCTTCGACTCCGGGGTCGCACGCACCGGCAGCTCCTTCAACTCCGCCAGCTTGGGCCAAGGACCGCTCAGCTTCGGCTCCTCCGCGTCGACGTTATATCTCGGCGCATCCTACGTCGACGCCCTGACCGTAGGGTCTACAGGCATAACGCAGTCAATCCAACTCGGGTCTACCTCGTATTACGATCTGACCAACCTGCAGTATGACAATGGAACTCTGTACCTCTCCAGCGGTCAGGTGTTGAATGCGACAACCGGGGCATTGAACGGCACCCTCTATACGTCTGCCAGCACGCAGGCCAACGGCCCGATTGTCTCAGACTCCACCCTGGGCAGCGCCTTCATGGCTGTGTCATCTTTCTCCAGCTCCGCCGCCATCTACGCCTTCGATGAAACCTCGTTCGATCTTCTCGGCAGCATCCCAGTCAACGATCTGGGCACGGAGGGCTATCCAACCAGCTTCCGCAAGATCGTGCGCTGGGGCCAGAACGGTATCGCGGTGGCGGCAATCCCCAGCGCCTTTACCTCGAATAATCAGATCTATATCTTCCAGTCGCCGCTGGTGAAGGACGTCTCGTCTACGCCGGCCGATCTCTCGGTCTCGCTCACCGCGCCGGCCACGGCCACAACCGGCACAGCGGTCAGCTACGTGGCGACGGTGACCAATGCCGGTCCGAACGCCGCTGTGGGCGCTGCGCTCTCGGCGAGCCTCGATCCCTCGCTCATCGTCAACAGCGTCACAGCGAGCCAGGGCTCGTGCACCACCGCCGCCGCGTTCACCTGCGATCTTGGCGGCCTCGCCAACGGAGCCAGCGCCACCGTCACGGTGAGCGCCACGCCCACCAACTCGGGAACGCTCGAAACAACCGCCGACGTCTCTTCCTCGAGCTTCGACCCCACGCTCTCCAACAATCAGGCAACTGCCAGCACGACCGTCACCGGCAGTGCCTACAGCGCCGTGCCTTCGGTCTCCTCCATCTCACCCAACCTGGTCCAGGCCGGTACCGCGGCCTTCACCCTGACGGTGAATGGAACAGAGTTCAACGCCGGCTCCACGGTCAACCTTGGGAGCACCGCTCTGGCCACGACCTTTGTCAGCTCTACGCAACTGACCGCCGCCGTCACGGCCGCCGAGATCGCGAACTACGGCTGGGCTCCGGTAACCGTCTCCAATCCTACCCCCGGCGGCGGCGTGTCTTCGGTCGCTCCACTCACCATCTACGACCTGGTCAACGTGCCGGCTAACTCCATCCTCTTCGATCCCTACGGCCAGTCGCTCTATGCGACCGTTCCCAGCGATGCCACGGGCATCACCGGTAATTCCGTGGTCGCCATCAATCCATTCACCGGCGCGGTGGGAACTCCGGTCGCGGTCGGCAGTCAGCCCACGGTAATGGCAGAGTCAACCGACGGGGACGATCTCTACATCTCGCTCAGCGGCGCCGACAGTCTGGCTCAGTATGATCTGATCCATCAGCAACTTCTCCAGACCATCACATTCTCCGGTGAACCATCCGGCTATGGCAGCACCCCAGTAGCGACAGCTCTCGCCGTGATGCCCGGAACCGACAGCACACTTGCTGTTGACTTCTCGGGAACCGACGGAATCATGGACATCAACGGTACGGTCGGTACGTTCCGCCCCAACTTCGCAGGCGACAACTTCCCTACCTTCGGCGATGCGACACATCTTTACACCTACGACAACGAGAGCACTGGCGCCGAGTTCTATCGCTACAGCATCAACGCGAGCGGCCTTACGCTCATCGACGGTACAACCCTTGACGGCCTTGGCGGCTTCAGTGGCGGATTCCTGTCAGAAAACGGCTTCATCTACGGAGAAGGGGGAGGCATCATCGATCCCACCACGACGCCTCCATCGCAGGTTCAGACGCTGCCTCTCATCGACTTCTACGGCTCTGGCGATGTTGGGGAGAGTGTCGGCCTGGCCGCTGACCCCTCGCTCGACAAGGACTTTCTGATGCTCGAAAACCTCGCTGGCACATGGGCGTATGGACTGGTCCGGTACGACCTTAGCACATACCTGCCGGAGGCCGTCCTCGATATGCCTGCGGCCGCCTCCGGCGTTGAGTCTGCATGGACGATGCAGCGCTTTGGCCAGGATGGTCTCGCGCTACTGTCCAATGACAGCATCGGTGTTACTACGCCTACAGTGCAGCTACTGCTTCTGCGCGGCCCATTCGTCGCCCCGCAGGAGCTCTCCACAAGTACAGCGGCCGTCCTAACCTCCAGTTCCGCCTCCAGCATCACGCATGGCGCCGGTAATACCCTCCTTACGCTGACTGGGACGAACTTCCTCCCCGGAGTCGCTGTCACGTGGAACGGCAGCTATCGCACCACGACCATCGAGGATGCGACTCATGTCACGGTGGCAATCCCGGCAAGCGATCTGGCCAGCGCGGGTTCGGGCTCGCTCGTCGCCACCAACCCCGGAGCGCCGGCCTCGAACACGCTGACGGTTACGATCAACTGAGTCGCATCGCGGGACCGCCAACAGCACGTCAAGCGCAAAAAAGCCCCTGACCATTTGGTCAGGGGCTTTTTCACTTGCGAAGAGACGGTGACTCAATTGCTGAACAGCAAAACCCCCACCGCCTTTTCCTCGCTCGGCGTCTCGTCCGCGCTTACCGGGCGATAGAAGAGCTGGTTCTGGTCGAGGTAGACCTCGAGGAACGCCGGCCGCTCGGGAATCTGTCCGGCGATCAGCGCCTCGCTCAACGGGTCCTCGACGTAGCGCTGCAACGCCCTGCGCAGCGGCCGCGCGCCGTAGCTGCGGTCGACGAGCGTCTTGTCGAGAATCCACTTCTTGGCCTCGTCGGTCACCGAGATGGTGATCGCCTTCTGCGCCAGGTTCGCGTTCAACAACTGCACCAGCAACTCGACGATCTGGATCAGATCGGCGTCCGACAGCGACTGGAACAGGATCACCTCGTCCAGGCGGTTCAGGAACTCGGGGTTGAAGGTCTTTTTCACCTCGTTCTTGACCAGTTCCTCCACCTTCTCGCTGACGATGTCCTCGCGGTCGCTCTGGAACCCCAGCCCCTGCTTCTTCTGCAGGTGCCGCGCCCCGATGTTCGAGGTCATGATGAGGATCGTGTTCTTGAAGTCGACCGTATTGCCGAGCCCGTCGGTCAACTGCCCGTCCTCAAACACCTGCAGCAGGATGTTGAACACATCCGGATGCGCCTTTTCGATTTCGTCGAGCAGCACGACCGAATACGGCGACCGCTTGACGCGCTCGGTCAACTGGCCGCCCTCCTCGTAACCTACGTACCCCGGAGGCGAGCCGATCAGCTTCGAGACCGAGTGCTTCTCCATGAACTCCGACATATCGAAGCGGATGAGCGCCTTGTCCGATCCGAAGAGGAAGTTGGCCAGAGTGCGCGCCATTTCGGTCTTGCCCACTCCAGTCGGTCCAAGGAAAAGAAAAGAACCGATGGGCCGGTGCGGCGACTTGAGGCCGGCGCGCGAACGGCGAATGGCCCGCGCCAGCGCCGAGATCGCCTTGTCCTGCGAGATGACGCGCTTGTGCAGCTCTTCTTCGACGCGCAAGAGCTTCTGCGTCTCTTCTTCCTTGATGCTGGTTACGGGCACGCCCGTCCAGCGGCTGACCACGTCCTCGATGTCCTCGCGGCCCACGATGCCCGCAGCCGAGTCGTCCAAGTGGTACTTGTCGCGCAGCGCGCGCAGGTTCTCGCGCTCCTTGCGCTCCTCGTCCGAGTAGAACCGCGCCTTCTCGAACTCGTGGTTGGCGATGGCCGAGTCCATCCTGTGTACGATGAACTTGATCCGCTTCTGCACCTCCGTGATCTCTTCTGGCAGCGAGGTCTGGCGCAGCTTCACCCGCGCGCCGGCCTCGTCGATCAGGTCGATCGCCTTGTCGGGCAGGAATCGGTCGGGGATATAGCGGTTCGAGTGCGACACCGCGAACTCGACCGCGGCGTCGGTGTAGCTGACCGCGTGGAACTTCTCATAGCGGTCCTTGATTCCGTGGATGATCTTGATCGCGTCGGCCTCGGTGGGCGGCGGCACTTTCACGGCCTGGAAGCGCCGCTCGAGCGACCGGTCCTTCTCGATCGACTTGCGGTACTCGCCCGGCGTGGTCGCGCCGATGCACTGAATTTCCCCGCGCGAGAGCGCCGGCTTGAGGATGTTGGCCGCGTCCAGCGACCCCTCGGCCGAGCCCGCCCCCACCAGCGTGTGCAACTCGTCGATGAAGACAATGGAGTTCTGGCTCTCCATCAGCTCTTTCATGATGGTCTTGAGCCGCTCCTCGAACTGGCCGCGGTATTTTGTGCCCGCCACAATCAGCGAAAGATCGAGGCCGAGCACGTGCTTATCGGCCAGGAAACTCGGCACCTCGCCGTCGGCAATCCGCTGCGCAAGCCCTTCCACAATGGCCGTCTTGCCCACGCCCGGCTCGCCAATCAGCACCGGATTATTTTTGGTGCGCCTGCAGAGGATTTGCACCACGCGCTCCAGTTCGCCGTCACGCCCCACCAGCGGATCGAGCTGCCCGTCCATGGCCGCCTGGGTCAGGTCGCGGCTGAACTCAGCCAGCAAGCTCGACTCCCGCTGACGCGCCTGCTGCGGAGCCTTCTCCTGCGTCACGCGCGCCAGCTCGTCGCGAATCTGCGCCAGCTTCAGGCCGCGCTCCTGCAATATCTCCGAGGCAAAGCACTTCTCCTCGCGCAACAGACCCAAGAGCAAATGTTCCGTGCCAATGTGCTTGTGGCCCAGCCGTTCGGCCTCTTCCGCGGCATACGCCAGCACTCGCTTGCACTCATTCGACAGCGGTAAATCGACGCTCGTAGAAACCTTCTCGCGGATCGTGGTATGCGATTCAATCTGCTTGCGAATCGACTCCACCGAGGCGTGCGAGCGCAGGAAGCGGTTGGTTAACGCCTTGTCCTCGCGCAAAAGGCCAAGCAGCAGGTGCTCGGTCTCGATATAAGGCGAGCCGAACTGGCTGGCCTCATACCGCGCGAAGAAGATCACGCGCCGTGCCTTCTCCGTATAGCGTTCGAACATGATCTTCCCCCCATGCAGGCTATCGGCTGGAGTGGCCGTCCGGTTCAGTGGCCCCATCGGCGAAAATCCGTCGATGGGCAACCCGTTTCCGGCTTCGGCCCAACCCGCGCGCGCCTCCCGTTACGTCGCCGCCGGGGGAACGCAGGAAAATTGTGCCCCGCCCCCGAACAGCTCTTGTGGATGGTTCCAGAACCTGTTGAACCTGTTGCCCCTGGATTCGTCTCCGTCTTTCGCGCCCTCCAGAGACTCCCATCCCTGTCTCTTCAACCTGGAAGAGTCTTGATTGGCCCTTTTTCCAGGCTGCTTACCTGTTTAGATTCAAAAACCAAGCGAATGTCGCTGATGCCCAAAAAATTCTTATTTCAAGCGTTTCCGGCCGCGCTCCCTGGTGGAGGAATCCCGGCCAATGGGGTTAAACATCCGTTCTCCAGTCTCAAGGCTCGCGTACAGCGTGCCGCCAGATCAAGGTTATGCGTCACCAGTATCGAAGTCAGGCCATGCGTAGAATGCAGCCGCTCGATCAGCTCGAAGACGTGCCCCGCGGTCAAACCGTCCAGGTCTCCCGTGGGCTCGTCGGCCAACAACAGCCGCGGATGGTTCACCAGCGCCCGCGCCAGCGCCACGCGCTGCTGCTCGCCGCCGGAGAGCTCGCCCGGCCGGTGATCGCCGCGCTCCTCCAAACCCACCTCCCTGAGCCAATTCGAGGCCGCGTCCAGTGCCTCATGCTTCTTCACGCCCTTGGCCATCAGCGGCATGGCCACGTTCTCCTGCGCCGTAAACTCCGGCAGCAAATAATGGAACTGCCATACGTATCCGATCTCGCGATTGCGAAAGGCCGCCGCCTCGCGCGCTGTGAGCTTCGACACGTTGGTTGAGGCGCAGTACACAGTTCCCGCGGAAGGCGTATCAAGCGCCCCCAGTATGTGCAAAAGTGTGCTCTTTCCCGCGCCCGACTGCCCCACGATCGCCACCATCTCGCTGGCCTTGACCTCTAAGTTAAGCCCCTTGAAGAGTTGAAGCGTGCCGCGCGCCGTCCGGTAAGACTTTTCGAGGTCCCGCACTTCGACGGCCGGAGAACTGTATTCGGAGACACTCACGCCCGCGCCTCCGGCTCCCGCTGGGCACGGGATGCCTGGCTGGCAGCCGCTGAAGTGGTTTGGTTCATCCGATTGTCACATATTTTACAACGGCAGGCACTACTTCCCAGCAATCCCACCAACGAGTGATCCCAACGGGAGTACCGCGGGCGCGTTTACGATTATCCAGGAATTTGGCGCCCCAGTCTCTTTTTCGGGATTTTTCTCTTGACAAGGTTAAACGATTCTGAATATGGTTTGGGACGCAAATCAATCTACGGTTGGACCTGTCGCAAATCTGCACGGTGCTCAATTAGGCTGGCCGATTCGATCGATCTCCAGGCCTGCGCCGCGATTTCCCCTTGCAACCACGGGTCTTCGCGCCACTGTGCCATAACTTGGCGGGGCGCGTAGTTGGGCGCGCTTCGCCCTTAACCGGGACAGATCGGAAGGTTCCTCTGCCCCGAGGACAAAAGCCACGAAAAGTCTTAGCTGATTGGGCCGGCACTGCCGCGGCTCACAACCTTCGCCGGAAATCTGCGGGCGAATCACCAGTTCAAAGGAGGGGCGCCATGCCCAGGTTCTTTAACGATTTCAGTCTCGCCAGTTTTGCCAAAGCATCTCTGGTTTCGTCGATGTTGCTGCTTGGGTTGGGCGCCGCAGTAGAAGCCGGCGCTCAAATCAATCCCAATCCCCCCGCCTCGCTCGCCAAACCCGACGAGGTTACGACCAACGACTCGTCCCTTCCCCTGGTTTATAGCGTTGAGAATTCCGGCGCAACTCCGGGGAGCGTTGAGGGTGTCAGTACGAGCAACGGGTCGCCGGCGTGGCCATCGTTCGCTGACCTCCCCATCATTCGACCATTGCCCGACCCGTTCCTGAGGGTTGATGGAACCCGCGACACCAGTTTCGCAGCCTGGGAGCAGCGGCGTCAGGAGATTCTTAACGGGTTCGAGACCTATATGGTGGGCGCAAAACCGGATTGTTCCGACTGCACCGTCACCGCGACCTATACACCACCCTTTGCAGTTGGGACGACCAAGTACACACTTACAATCAATGTGGTGAGGAATGGGAAGACCACTACCTTAACCTCGGCAATTACCCTTCCAGCGGGTACGCCTCCGGCTAACGGTTGGCCGTTCGTCATGACTGTCGACGGAAGCGGTTACACAAGCGCGTTCCCCAGTGCCAGTATCGCGACCGTCCCATTCACCTCAAGTCAAGTAACATCGTCTGACAGCCCGAGCACCACAGATGGGTTCTTCAGGTTGTATTACCCCCAACTATGCGATGGCTCATGCTCCGGCCTCCCGGCAATTCCCGGATACTCCAGCTACAACGGCAACGAGGGTCAATTCGCCGCCTGGGCCTGGGGAGTGAGCCGCTTGCTCGACGGCGTACAAATCGTTGCCAACCAGACTTCCACTCCGCTCCCGCTGGATATGGGACACACGGCGGTCACCGGATGCTCCTACGCTGGGAAAATCGCTCTGTTCGCCGGAGCTTTGGACGAACGCATTGCCCTTACGGCTTCAGAGGAAAACGGTGGCGGCGGCGTGCCGAGTTGGCGCGTCTCGTATAACCTCGACTCTGAGGATTATCTGGGTTCGCACGACGGTTCGGTGGAAGACATCGACACGACAGACCATCGCTGGTGGTGCGTACAGTGCATGCACAGCAAGTTCAGCAGCGTCGACAATTACAAGATGCCGGTCGATCTGCACGAGGTAGCGGCCCTGGTCGCGCCCAGAGCGCTGGTGCAGGCCGATAATACCAATTCGTACTGGCTGGGAAGTGAATCCAACTATGTCTCGTCACGAGCGGTGCAGAACGTCTATAACGCGTTTGGCGTGGGAGACAGGTTTGGGTTCATCATCGATGGCAACCACGCCCACTGTTCCGCGCCAGCCAGCGAGATTGCGTCCGTCGCGCAGTTTGTCGACAAATACATGCTCGGTGAGAGCGTCTCAACCGATGTTGAGGTCTACCCCGATCAACCGACCGACGGATACGGCAGCGGCCAACCCGCCATTGGGTCCTATCCGGAGGACTTTGCAACCATGAACGACCAGCGCTGGACGGCGTGGTGGGGAACCGACAATCCGCAATTTGCACAGGACTGGAACTCAGGCGGAACCACCGATCTGTGGTCTAACAACCCTATTACCATCAGTACAGGCGACACGGTTGAGGCAGGATACGCCATTCGGATGTCCGCGGCCGGCCACCCGGCGGCGACCGTGAAGTTGCCCAACTCGAACATACAAACGGACGTCACCTGCAGCGACGGCAGTTCCTATACCCTCTACATTCCGCTCAACCCGACCACAGGTCTTGAAGCAACATCGTCAACGTACGGAGTTGGGCAGACCTATACGATCGCGGCCGGCAATACTTCGTGGCATCCCTCATCCAGCCCGACCAACTCAGCCACCTATCAGGGATCTGTCACGGTGCAAGCCCAGGTTCTCGCGAACATAGGCACGACGGTCAACCCTGGCTGCGCTGACGGAAGTCCGGGGACGGCGGGCCGGGCTTACTTCGTCGCACTGGGGAAACAGAACGGCAGCAATGGCGACCCCGCGGGGCCTGGTTTTGTAACCACCGACACCACGCAGTCGCCTCTCGTCGTGCAGTTCCACCTGATCGACACGACCAACGGCCAGGGCGGCGCATGGAGCTCGCCGGTAACCATCAACCAGCTACCCATAAACTAGGGCAACGATGCTTCGGCCGTAGCGGAACGGTAAACGCAAATCCGAACTCGGTCAATGCCGTGGAGCCTTCAAATCCGGAGGTTCCACGGCAGCGGCAACCCTGACCGCGGATGGAGCGCACCCCAGCCGTAAACCTCTAACCCGCAGAATTAACCCCGAGATCCAATGTGAAAAGAGGCTTGTGCATGAAAACCAAGGTGGGCATTCTCGCAGTTTCTCTCCTCGCGCTCGCAGGCGTCTTCGCGGCCGCTCCGTCGTCCGCCCAATCCGTCCTATACGACAACACCGGGCCGACGTCCCTCACCACCAACGCCTGGAGCTTTTCGAGCGGCGTATCTTCGGTGACGGACTCCTTCTCGCTGTCCCAGGAATCCGTCATTGACGGCGTCACCTTTGACGCCTGGATCAACCCAGGCGACTCGCTGGCCAGCGAAACCTGGGCGATTACAACCACCCCTTTCGGAACTCCGATCGCCACCGGGAACGTGACGGGCGGGCCCAACACCCAGGTAGCAACCGCGGATGGTTATTACCCCGTCCTCGCAGAGTCGATCTCGCTTCCCCCCGTCTCGCTCGGCGCCGGCACTTACTGGCTCCAGCTCTCCAACGGCCTTGACTCATACGATGTAGGCGTATGGTGGGACGAGAGCTCTGGTCTCTCCACCGCGTATTCATCGGCTTCCGGCCTGGTACCCTCCGAGACCTTCCAGATCCTGGGGGTGGTTCCGGAGGGCGGCTCTTTTCTGCTTTACCTGCTTCTAGCCATTGCATCATGCGGCGGGGCGATCCTGGTCAGCGCTCGATCCGGAGCCACGCCGCGCGCATCGGTCTGAGGCGCCGAACTCAACCACATTGGGTGCCCCATCCTTTCCGCGTCTTTTGCGGAAAGGGTGGGACTGGCCCAAAGCCCCCGTGCGCTGATCTTCGAGAAAGCGGGTACCCCAGACCCTGCCCTGAGTTTGCTGAAGGGTCGTCCCTCCCGGGCCTGGGAGGGATGCGTCGATCTCCACAATGCTCCCGTGGCCCTGTACTCTCGAAGCGATCTACGGAGCTAGCTCCAGTAGAGACTCGACCACCCGCCAGGAGCGCCAAAGTGATCCCGTGCCCACCCATTTCACAGCCTCATCGTGAAATGGGTGGGAGAACTCCAAAGCCCAGGCGTTTTCACCGTCCGCTCCCCGGAATCGCCGCCGCATTCAGCCGCCCAATCCGCCCATCCGGCCCCACCGCAAACGGCAGCGAGAGCGCATTCCAGTTGCCGTCGTCGAGCGGCTGCCAGGTGCGCCCGTCGTCGCGGCTGATGTCCGAGCCGTTCGTGCCGACGGTGATCCAGGCCTTCAGCGACTGGTTGTATTGGACGGAGGAGCGGTAGCCGTGGGGCGGCGTCTTTGTGACCTGGAACTTGTTCGTGCCGCCCGTGAAAGCGGCCGTATCTTGCGCATCGTCGGCCGCCTTGTAGTCACCTCCCACCACTACCATGTCGGCCTTCTGGCAGGACGGCGCTTTCCAGTGAAATCCGCCAACCTTTATCGCTTTTGGCGGCTCGACTGAGCCGGGGCGTATTGCCAGGCTAAATGCTCCAGCCGATGCCAAACTGCTGCGAATTGGGAAACCAATATCGCAGAAGCTCTCAGCCACATAATGACTTGGGACAGTAAAGCCGACGTTGTACTGAATCAAGCGTGAACGGGTTGCAATCCAGTAGGTGCCGGGCCCGAGCTCTTTTAACGTGGAGTTACTCGCCGCGAACGCCGCTTCTGCAGGCTGCGCGAAGATGGAGGATGCGCTGGGAGACAGGCTGTCTTCGGGGCAGCTGATGCCGATTTCGAAGCCGGCGAGATAGAAGCTGGGCAGCTTAGTTGTGTCCCATTGGTTCGACTTGTGCACCGCCGGATCCCCAAGGACGGCCCCTGAAATAATCCGCGAGCCAGCCTTGCAAATATCACCTGAGCCAGCTTCGGTGGCATATGCCACGAATGCGTCCCAGAAACCGTCACGATCGGGGTTGGTGAAGAGGAGCATCCACGTCCGGCACTCATCTGTCGTCTTGTACAACCGGCTCTTATCGCCCGGCCCCGACGCCATCACAATCGCCGTCTGCGCATCCCACGCCTGCACGCCGCGAAAATCGAGCGTTGCCCCATCCTTCGCCGCATCCGGCGTAGCGCAGCGCGTCCAGTGCGCGCCTCCGTCGACGGTCCGCAGCACCGTACCGCCCGTCCCGCTTGCCCAGGCAACGGTCCCATCCACCGAATCGATCCCGCGCAGTCCCGCCGTTGTGCCCGACTGCTGCATCACCCACACCGGCCCCGTCTGCGCCGAAGCAACCGCCGCAGCGCAGCCCAGCGCGAACATCCACACAATCCGCATGGCTCGCAGTATAGCTGTGCAAACAGGTCAGTATGCACAGCGGCCCTCTATTTCCCCGCCGTCAGCGCCGCCGCGTTCAGCCGCCCAATCCGCCCATCCGGCCCCACGGCAAACGGCAGCGAGAGCGCATTCCAGCTCCCGTTGCCCAGCGGCTGCCAGGTGCGCCCATCGTCGCGGCTGATGTCGGAGCCGTTCGGCCCCACCGTAATCCACGCGTTCAGCGACTCGCTGTACTGAACGGCAGACCGAAATCCATGCGGCGGCTTCTCCGCTCGCTTCCAGTGCTTGCCGCCATCGTCCGTCCACACCGCTACGCCGTTTGTATCGTTGGGTTTGGCAGAGTTCCCGCCCACCACGACCTCGCGCAGGCTGAAAGGCTGCGGCCCCTCCTTGCGCCGCGATTTTCCATACGAAACGTACTCGGAGATCGACCGCGCGCCCGCCGTCTCCGCGTTCGCGGCCAGCGGCAGCGCCTCCTTGTCCCACAGCCTTATCAGCGGTGAGCCGTCGTTAAGCCAGTAATTGCCCTGGTAAGTCAGCCGCATCAGGAAACTGCCCGATGTTCCGCCGGCCACAAAGTCGTAAGTAGCTCCGCCAAACCCCGCAATGCAGGAATTGCTGGCGGCAAACGCCGCGGAGCCGGGCGGCGCATCGAGAGCCGGGTTCCCGACCGTCATCCAGGTCGTTCCCCCGTTGCGCGTCTCCGAGACAGCGAACTCCCCGTCCACCGGCTCGCCAAGCAGCAGTCCAAAACCCTGATTGTGTACCGGCGGCTCGGGCATCCCGTGAAAAAAGGCGCACGCAAATGAGTTCCTCGAATTCTCGGGGATTTTGTAGAGCAAGGTCCACGACTTGCATCCATCCGTCGTCTTGTACAGCCGGCTTTTTGCGCCCGGCCCGGAAGCCATCGCAATCGCAATCTGCGCATCCCACGCCTGCACGCCGCGAAAGTCGAGTGTAGCGCCATCCTTCGCCGCGTCCGGCGTAGCGCAGCGCGACCAGTGCGCGCCGCTGTCGACGGTCCGCAGCACCGTTCCGCCCGCCCCGCTGGCCCAGGCCACGGATTCGTTCACCGAATCGATCCCGTGCAGTCCCGCCGTGGTTCCGGAATCTTGCATCGTCCAGACCGGACCCGCATGCGCCGAAGCAACCGCCGCGGCGCAACTGAGCATCGCAACCCAAACCACCCGCATGGCTCAACAGTATAGCCGCGCGGCCGGCGCCTGCGCGCGTCACCAGCAAACTGGACAGTCCTCGGCAACTCGTCGAACCCGGTCTTGAACCTGGGATGAAAGTACGCGTCCCAGTTCACATCGTTATGCTCTATAAGGCATAATCGTGCCCAATCGAAAACGTACGGCGCGGGTCTCTCTCGCCCAAAAGGCATCTGCTGCGCGACAATGTTCCTCTGGGGAACGTGCCGTGGCCAAGCCAACTCTCTCCGAACAGATGTACGGCCTTACCGGGCCATCCGTCGCGCAGCGCCTCACCCTGGCCGCCGCCCTCGCCATCAGCGTCGCAGTGGTGTGGTGGCTGCTCTTCGCCGGCGGCGTCGCCATTGTCGGCGTGTGGCTTGGCCATCCCTGGGGGCCTGGCGAGCCAGCCCGCCGCGCCGCTCTGGCCATCGCGCTCACCCTTTGCGCCGTCCGCGCATTCCTCACCGGATTCGTCTTCCTCAAGCGCGGCGTCAGTTGGTCCGAGGCCCTGATGGTCGCCCCCTGGGTTTTCGCGCTTTACGCCTTTCTCGCCCTGGCCGGTGGAACAAACCCAATCGCCTTCGGCCTCACCGGAATCGACGGCGCCGCGCTGGTCCTCCTCGGCGTGTGGATCGGCGCCTATGCCGAGCACCAGCGCCACGCCTTCAAACAGTGCCCTGGCAACCGCGGCAAGCTCTACACGCGCGGCCTGTTCCGCCTCACGCGCCATCCCAATTACTTCGGCGATCTGATTGCCTTCTCCGGCATCTGCCTCATTGCATGCCGCTGGTTTACGGCCATCGTTCCCGCCCTTATGTTCTGCGGATTCGTCTTCGCCAACGTCCCAGCCCTCGACGCCCATTTAGCCGCCCGTTACGGCCCTGCCTTCGACGAATACGCCCGCAAAACCCGCAAGCTTATCCCGTTCATTTATTGAGTCCGCGCCGCCGCAGGGCAAATTTACCTCGCTTTCACGCTCCTCGCTTCCGAAACCAGCGGCGCCGGAGCTACAATCGCCGCAAACACATGCGCGCGGCCAGCCGGAACGCCAGCGCCCGCCGCACCACGGAATCGGCCGCCGCGCGGATTCGCCATCGCTTCCAGCAACGCCTTCTCTCCCCATCGGCGCACTCAGAAAGGACAACCGAATGGCCACGAAGATAGCCTCCCATCACTCCTCCGCAGAAGAGCACGCCCACAAAAAGCCCACCCATCCCGCCCCCGCTCCCAAACCATCGGCGCCAACGGCAAGCACCGCAACCTACACGCTGGTCACCGAGCCCGATCAGGGCCTCACGGCCATCTACAATCTGCTCTCCTCGGCCAAAAAATCCATCGACGTGACCATCTACGAGCTCACTGACGCCACGGTCATCTCCACGCTGGGCAAAGCCGCGGCCGCCGGCCTCACCGTCCGCGTCATCCTCGACCAGAACAGCGAGAAAATGACCAACACCCCCGCCTACGACACGCTCACCGAAGCCAAGGTCTCCGTTCATTGGGCCAACCCGGCGTACACCTTCACCCACCAGAAGACCATCACCGTCGATCAGGCCACATCCGCCATCATGACGCTGAATTTGACTCCGGTCGATTACGCCTCCACGCGCGACTTCGCCGTCATCACCAACGACCCGGCCGACGTGGCCGCGATCGAGACCACCTTCAACGCCGACTTCCAGAACGCCACCATCACCCCACCCGCCGGCGACAACCTCATCTGGAGCCCCACCAACTCCCGCAGCGCAATCACAGCGCTCATCGGCGGCGCAGCCAAAACGTTGCTCATCTCCCAGGAGGAGTTCTCCGACGCCGGCATGGAAGGCGCCGTCGAAGCCGCTCTCAAGCGCGGCGTCGCCGTCACTCTCGTGCAGGAAGACATCGACAGCGAATACACCGCCGCGCTCACCGCACTCAAAGACCTGGGCGCAAAGATCGCCGTTTACACCTCGTCGAAGGGCTACTACATCCACGCCAAAACCGTGCTCGCGGACTACGGCACGGCGCAGGCAAAGCTCTTCCTCGGCTCGGAAAACTTCTCCACCGATTCCCTCAACAAAAACCGCGAGCTTGGCCTCATCTTCTCCGACTCCGCCTGCATGGCGGGCGTTCAGGCCACCATCACCGCCGACTACAACAACGGAACCAAATTCTGAGCGGCGAATCCGCCGCGCGAACGGGCAACGCGAGCAAGGCAGCGCCAAGGTGGTAGAATTTCTGCGGATTTGCGTCCGAGGCGGCTCTGTTTCCGCAATCGGCGGCCAATGGAGGTTGAACCTGGTGAAGAAGCGCTGCGACCTTTGGGTAAAAACAAATAGTTTTTCAGCGGCCCGCGCCGCATTCCTGTGCGCTGCCGCTCTGTCCATTGCCGCGCTCGGCTCCGCGCAAACCATCGACATGTTCCCATCGAACATTGAGAGCGCCCAGACCCAAGTATGGACCCGCGTAGCCATCCCGCCCACCAATCCCCTCAAGCCCGTCGATCAGTGGCACATCGACGCCGCCAAGCGCCAGATCGCCTGCGACGGCAACCAGGGCCACGAGTGGCTGCGCTTCAACCACGAACTCGCCAACTTCGACTTCCGCGTCTCCTGGCGTTTCACGCGCGTCACCACCGGCAAGCCCCACTACAACAGCGGCGTGTTCTTCCGCAACTCCGAGGACGGCACAACCTGGCTCCAGGCGCAGACCTCGCAGGCCGGCGGCTACATCTTCGGCATGATGCCCGGCAATGGCGAGATGGGCAGCAAGCTCCAGCGCTTCACTTTGCAAAAAGAGATGACCGAAAACCGCATCAAGCCCCCCGGCCAGTGGAACGCCTACGACATTCACTGCGTGGGAGACACCTGCACGCTCGCCGTCAACGGCGCAGTCGTGAACACTCTGCACACATCGGTGGCCAAGGGATACGTCGGCCTTGAAGCCGAGGGCTACCACATCCAGTTCAAGGATTTTCACCTGCGCCAGCTCAAGTAACCGCCGCGCCAATCCGCAAACACAAAAAATCGCCGCCATTCCGAAGAACGGCGGCGAAAGCTTCGGCGGGAGCTGCCGAAACAAACTCGATAACGCGATTCTTTAGAGAACGCGGCGCAGGTCGTCCGCCGCCATCCGTAGATTCGTTAAACACACTCGGCCCTCCGAAGTTTCGTCTCATCCAAAATATTGTTGCCTCCGCCCTCCTCGCCGCTGGCAACCCGCTCCACCGGCCGGGCGTCCTACCCGGCAGACAATCCCGCCCCCTGGAGGAAAATCATGGCTTCAAAACTGAAAGGCAAGAGAATCGCAATCTTAGCCACCGATGGTTTTGAGCAAGTCGAGTTGAGCGAGCCCCGCAAGGCGCTCGACGCCGCGGGAGCCACGACGGAAGTCGTCTCCCCCAAATCCGACAAGATAAAAGGCTGGAAGTTTACCGAATGGGGTGAAACCGTCAAGGTCGACAAGCCCGTTGACGAAGCCCGGCCCCAGGATTACGACGCCCTCGTGCTCCCCGGCGGCGTCATGAATCCCGACCACCTCCGTATGGATCCCAAGGCCGTCGATTTCGTTCGCGAGTTCGTCCGCTCCGGCAAACCCGTCGCCGCCATCTGCCACGGCCCCTGGACGCTGATCGAAGCGGGCGCCGTCTCCGGCAAGACCCTCACGTCCTGGCCCTCGCTCAAGACCGACTTGACCAACGCCGGCGCCAACTGGGTCGACCGCGAAGTCGTAGTGGACGGCCAGCTCATCACCAGCCGCAAACCCAACGACCTCTCCGCCTTCAACAGCGCGATCATCGAGTCCGTAGCCCGCATCGCCCACGACCGCGCCGCGTAGGGCTATGCGCCGATCGAAATCAAAGCCCGCGCCCCACCCTTTTCACGGCTCTATCGCGAAAAGGGTGGGACTGGCCAATCTCACGCACCCCAACTACAGCGGATATCGCTCCATTCGCGCGCACTCCCGCGCCACAGCCCGGCTCAGCTCCACCGTGTTCACCGGCGTAACCCGCGCCAGCCGCCGCAGAATCGCAAGCTGCGTGCGCAGCAAATCCCCCTCGGCGCAAACCGCAATCACCCTCCGCGCCGCGTGCTCGGCCATCGCCACCGTCTCGTCCGCCAGCAGCCCAGTCATCGCCGCAGCCACTTCGGCCCCCGCGCGCCCCGCCATTTTCCGCGCGCGCAGCCACGCCGACTCCAGCGCATAAACCCCGATCGTCATATCCGCCAGGTCGGCCATCACTTCCTGCTGCTCTTCGAAGCCCGTCGCAAACCGCTGGCTGGCCACGCCCGCCGCAAACAGCGCCATCTTCTTCACCGCCGCCAGTGCCTCGGCCTCGCGCGCCAGCGGATCGTCCCCATCGCCGCCCGCGTCGAGCTGAGGCGGCTCGAGCGCCGCATCCATCACGCCTTTAATCGCCGCCGCCAGCCCCAGTTGTCCCTTCTGCGCACGCTTCATCAGCCAGCCCGTTACAATCAGCCGGTTGATCTCGTTCGTCCCCTCAAAAATCCTGTTGATGCGCGCATCCCGGTAGCACCGCTCCGCCGGATACTCCTCCACATACCCGTACCCCGCCATCGTCGCTACCAGCTCGTCGGCCACAAGTCCCAGCATTTCCGACGCGTACACCTTCACGATCGAGCACTCGACCGCGTACTCCTCAATCCGCTTCTGCGTCTCCTCCGGACTCTCGCTCTCCATCAGCGTAAGGCTCGCGTCCATCATCCCCACGGTGCGGTAAGTCACGCTCTCGGCCGCAAAAAGCCGCGCCGCAGAAGCCGAAATCTTCCTCTGAATCAACCCGAACTCCGCAATCGCCCGGCCAAATGCCCGACGCTCGTTTGCGTAGCGAATCATGTATCCCAGCGCGTGCCGCGCCCCGCCCACGCAAGCCACGCCCAGCTTGAAGCGGCCAACATTGAGCACATTAAATGCGATATGGTGGCCTTTGCCCGCCTCGCCCAGCAAGTTTGCCGCCGGCACTTTGCAATCCGCAAGCACCAGCGGGCAGGTTGAAGAGCCGCGAATCCCCAGCTTGTGTTCCTCGGCGCCAATGCTCAGCCCCGGCGTGCCGCGCTCAATCAAGAACGCCGAAAACTTCTCCGCGCCGGGCTTCTGGCCCACGGTCCCCTCCGTGGTTTCAGGCTCCACAATCTTCGCAAACACGGTGAAGAGATCGGCGAACCCCGCGTTCGAAATCCACTGCTTCTCGCCGTTCAAAACATAGTGTTCGCCGTCCGCCTCGAGCACTGCCCGGGTGCGGATATTCATCGCATCGGAGCCTGAGCTGGCCTCCGACAACGCATAGGCCGCGATCCACTCGCAGGTCGCAAGCTTCGGCAGATAGCGCCGCTTCTGGTCTTCAGTCCCGTACCAAACCAGCGGCAGCGTCCCAATCCCGATATGCGCCCCGAACGTCGTCGAAAAACTCGCCAGCACGCTCAGGTTGTCCACAATCAGCGTCGAGGTGGTCTTGTCCATTCCCATCCCGCCGTAATCCTCGGGAATGTCGATCGACGTGAACCCCAGCTCCGCCGCCTTGCGCATCAGCGCCACGAGCACGCCCGGCTTCTTGACTTCAACCTCGTCGGCCGCCGGCAGAATCTCCTCGCGCGCAAACCGCGCCGCCGAGGCCACAATCTGCCGCTGCTCTTCGCTTAAATCTTCGGGGGTAAACACATCGGCCGGGGCGCGTGCTTCAATCAAAAAGCTGCCGCCGGCCGCGGCCACAATGGGGGAAGCGGTGAGAGTGGGCATACTCCTCCTGCTACTGCCCACCATAACCCCATTCGCCGCGCCGCCGCAACCTGCGCACCCTGCGCGCTCTGCTTTACGAGACGCTCCAGGCCGGTTTTCTTGGCGCATGCCTCGTTTTGTTCGTCCCGTGGAAAGGCTGAGGCAAATCTTTTTCAGGGACGGATAAAAGTTGTACTACATTGCTTTGATTTTGTAGTACAATCTTATCCATGAAGACGATGGTACAAGCACGGTTGGACGAAGAAACACAGGCGGCGCTGGAGCGGCTGGTGCGGCGTCGAGGCTGGTCTGCGTCTCGTGCGGTGCGAGAAGGGCTGCAGCTTCTGGTCAGACAGGAGGGCGCGCCGAAGCCAATGGAGATCGTTGGGCTGGGGCAATTCGATTCGGGATTTACGGACCTTGGATCGAACAAGAAACATCTGCAGGCTTTAGGGATGAATTCCGGGATCGATCCACGGCTCGGCGTCGAACGAATCAGGCCGAAGCGAAAGCGCCGCTGAATGCAGCCAGTTCTGCTCGACACAGGCGTGATTGTGGCGTTATTAGATCGCCACGAAAGCAAACACAAGTTGTGCGTGGAGACGGTGAGGAGCCTCGGCCGGCCGATGGTCACTTGCGAGGCTGTGATCATGGAGAGTTGCTATCTTCTTAGCCACATTTCCGGCGCGTCCGAAGCGATCGTGGAGAACGTTTCGAAAGGGATCTTCAAAATCGACTTCGCGCTGCTCCGAGCGGCGCCGCAAATCCACGCGATTCTTGAGAAGTATCGGGATATGCCCGCGGACTTCGCCGATGCCTGCCTGATTCAGATGGCGGACGAATTGAAAACCGGCGACGTTCTCACGCTTGACCGGCATTTTGTTCATTACCGCTGGTGGCGGAATCGGCCCTTTCAGATGCTGATCCCTTTGAGATGAATGCTATGAGCTTTGGACGGGCAAAGAAGGCCGCTGAGCCGCTGAATGAGGCGGGGTTGTATGACTACGCGGTGAAGGCGCTGGGGCGGCGGATGCGGTCGGAGGCGGAGCTGCGGCGGCTGATGCTGGGGCGGGTTGAGAAGGGCGAGCGGGGCGCGGCGGTGGTGGCGGCTGTTGTAGCTCAGTTGAAGGAAAAGCGCTATCTGGACGATGCGGCGTTTGCGGAGACTTATGCGCGGCTGCGGAAGGAGAACCAGAAGCTGGGCGAGCGGCGCGTGGGGCAGGATCTGCGGCAGAAGGGCGTGGCGGCGGAGCTGATCGCGGAGACGCTGGAGGCGCGCTACGGCGGGTCGAACGAGGAGGCGCTGGCGCGGGAACACCTGGAGCGGAAGCGGATGCGGAAGCCGGAGAATGAAAAGGAGACGGCGCGGGTGATGCGGAGGCTGGTGGCGGCGGGGTTTTCTACGGGGACTATATATAAGATTCTGCGGGAGTGGAATGTGCCGGATGAGGCGCTGGCGGGGTTGGAGAATGTGGAGAACGAAATGCGAGGCGGGTGAGCGCGGTCCCAATAGAGCGGTTCCACGGTAATTGGAGCCATTTCTAGCGGTGGCACAAGGTGGCCTTTTCTTTCGCCCCTAAAGCCCGCACCCTTCAAACTGACCCACTACGGACTACTCGACGGTGACCGATTTGGCCAGATTTCGAGGCTGATCCACGTCGCAGCCGCGGCGCACGGCTATGTAATAGGCCAGCAGTTGCAGGGGCACGATCTCGATGAGCGGCGAGAGCAGCTCGATGGCCGCCGGGACGTGAATCGCGTGCTCTACGAGGCCGCCGATCAGCGTGTCGCCCTCGGTGGCCACGGCGATGACGCGGCCGGAGCGCGCCGTAACCTCCTGAATGTTGGAGAGCGTCTTCTCGTAGCGCAGCTTCGATGCCGGGTCGGAGGGGTCGCGCGTGGCGAGGACGACGACGGGGAGGGTTTCGTCGATGAGGGCGTTGGGGCCGTGCTTCATCTCCCCGGCCGGGTAGCCCTCGGCGTGGATGTAGGAGATTTCCTTGAGCTTGAGCGCGCCCTCAAGGGCGATGGGAAAGTGGATGCCGCGGCCGAGGTAGAGAAAGTCGCGCGCTGTCGAGAACTCCTTTGCGAGCTGCTCGCACTGCGCGGAGCAAGCGCGCAGGACCTCCTCGATGCGGGCGGGGATGCGACCGAGCTCCTCGATGAGGGCGATGGACTGGGCGGTGTCGAGCTTGCCGCGCAACTGGCCGAGCTTGAGCGCGAGCAGGAACAGCGCGGTGAGCTGCGCGGTGAAGGCCTTGGTGGAGGCGACGCCGATCTCGGGGCCGGCATGGGTGTAGATGGCGCCGTGAGCCTCGCGGGCCACCATGGCGCCGACCACGTTGCAGATGGCCACGGTTTTGGAGCCGAGGGCGATCATCTCGCGCTGGGCGGCGAGGGTGTCGGCGGTCTCGCCGGACTGGGTGATGAGCAGGCCGAGGGCGCCGGGGCCGGCCATGGGGTTGCGGTAGCGGTACTCGCTGGCGTAGTCCACGTCGACGGGCAGGCGGGCGAGGCGCTCGATCATGTACTTGCCGGCGAGGGCGGCGTGCCAACTGGTGCCGCAGGCGGCGATGTTGATGCTGGTGGCGCGGGCCAGCTCCTCGTCGGGGATCTCCATCTCGGCGAGGAAGACTTTACCCGAATCCAGCGAGATGCGGCCCAGGGTGGTGTCGCGGATGGCTCTGGGCTGCTCGTAAATCTCCTTGAGCATGAAGTGCTTGTATCCGCCCTTTTCCGCCTGGATCGGGTCCCATTGGATGTGGGTAATGGCGCGGTCGATGGGACGGCCGTCGAAGCCGGTGAGGGCGACGCCGGCGGGGGTGAGGATGGCCATGTCGCCGTCGGCGAGGAAGTAAATGTCGCGGGTGTGGTGGAGAATGCCGGGAACGTCGGAGGCGACGAAGGATTCGTCTTCGCCTACGCCGATGACGACGGGCGGTCCGAGGCGGGCGGCGACGATCTTGCCGGGCTCGGCGGCGGAAAGGACGCCGAGGGCGAACGCGCCGGTGAGGCGTCTGGCGGCGCGGCGGACGGCGTCTTCAAGCGCAATGGGCGCACCGGCGGCTGCCGCGTCGCTCTGGATCTGCTCGATGAGGTGGGCGACGATCTCGGTGTCAGTCTCGGTGACGAACTTGTGGCCCTGGGCGATGAGCACGTGCTTGAGCTCCAGGTAGTTCTCGACGATGCCGTTGTGGACGACGACGATGCGGCCCGTGCAGTCGCGGTGCGGATGGGCGTTTTCTTCGGTTGGGCGGCCGTGCGTGGCCCAGCGCGTGTGGCCGATACCGAAGGTGCCTTCGAGCGGACGATCGCGGAGGACTTCTTCAAGGTTGGCGAGCTTGCCGGAGGCGCGGCGGACGTCGAGCGTTGGGCGTTCGGGGCTGCCGACGGCGATGCCGGCCGAGTCGTAACCGCGGTATTCAAGGCGGCGAAGGCCTTCGACGATGACCGGAACCACTTTCTTTGGACCGACGTAGCCAACGATGCCGCACATGGCTCGATTCTACAGGGGTCAGGGGTCAGGGGTCAGTGGTCAGAGATCAGGGGTCAGAGATCAGAGATCAGGGG
>JBOGLX010000168.1:0-38122 GCA_050745765.1 Occallatibacter sp.
AAGTAGTAAACAATAAATCTGTTTTTAAGCCATTTTAGCCTCACTTAAGACTGTTAAAGGCTGCCTTAAGCCGTTGAAGACAATTCCGCGGCCAGCGGCCCCGAACGGATACTAAAGAGGACACAGGAACCATGGTTTCGCTCTAGCTGGCGGAGCGGCGCGATCGTCTACCATCGCTTCTCGGCCATCGTCACCGGCTCATCCACCTGGATCTGCCGGTCGCCGCGCACGTTTTTCAGCGTCTGCACAATGCCGCTGGGCCACCGAATCTCCACGGTTCGCGCAATCGCTTCGCCGCCCAGGCCGAAATGCGCGCGCACATCGCTCGACGACAGGTAGCTCGAGGCAGTTGTCACCGTATACCACTGCGATCCCTGCGCCGTATTCACGCGAATGACGGCCCCGATTCCATCGCGATTGCTCTTGTGTCCCACCAGCCGGAAGCGAATCCAGTGGTTAGCGGTTTTCGTCCGATTCATCGCCACATGCGCTGGGCCGCCGTTCTCCGTGATCACCGCATCCAGCCGCCCGTCGTTATCGATGTCGCCCATTGCCAGACCGCGGCCAGCCCATCGCTCCGCAAAAATCTCTCCGGAGAGCGGCCCCACGTTAACGAACTTTTTCCCTCCGATATTGCGCAGTAACAGCGGAGGTTCGCGGTAGTGCAGATCCGGGAAGGTCTTCTCGATGGTATCCAGGTCGTGCCCCTGCGCGATCAGCAGGTCCTTCCATCCGTCGTTGTCGTAGTCCATGAATCGCACCCCCCAGCCGGAGTGCAGCAGCGTGATGGCGGCAACGCCGGTGACATAACTGGTATAGGTGAACGTGCCGTCGCCGTCGTTTCTGTAGAGCGGATAAATCTGGTTCGCCAGGTCGTCGACGATCAGATCCGGCCAGCCGTCGTTGTCGTAATCGGAGAAGTCCACGCCCATTCCGGCGAAGGTGCGGCCGTTGCCGTCCACAGCCACCCCGGCCAGCAGTCCCACTTCTTCGAACGTGCCGTCGCCCTTGTTGTGAAACAGGTGTTCGACCATGGAGTCGTTGGCGACAAAAATATCCAGATGGCCGTCGCGGTCGTAGTCGGCAATCGCGATCCCCAGCGCCTTGCCCGGCTTTGCCAGCCCCAGCTTTTGCGCCTCTTCGGTAAAGGTCCCGTCGCCGTTGTTGCGATACACAAACATGGAGATCGGCGGGAAGAAATCGGGGTGGCAATAACCTCGGTTATTCGGCGTTCCGCACCACACATCGTTCCAGTTCCACTCGATATACCGCAGCACCACCAGATCGAGGTAGCCGTTGTTGTCCAGGTCCACCCACGCCGCCGATGTGGACCATCCGCTCCCGCCCACACCCGCCTTCTCCGTAACGTCGGTGAAGGCGCCGTCGCCGTTGTTGTGATACAGACGATTGCCGCCCCATGCCGTCACAAACAGGTCGGTGTGGCCATCGTTGTCGTAGTCGGCCGCGGCCGCGCCCATTCCGTAACCGACGCCTTGCAGTCCCGCCTTCTCCGTCGCATCCTCAAAGGTTCCGTCCGCCTTCTGCCGATAAAACCGGTTCCAGTACTTCGGGCCGGTCTTCTCGAGAATCGTGCCCGGCGCCACATAGTCGCCAAACGGCGCTCCATTGATCAGGTAAATGTCCAGCAGGCCGTCGTTGTTGGAATCGAACAGCGCCACGCCGGAACCCATCGTCTCCAGCAGGTATTTTCGCGGGCTGTGCGGAGCCTGATGCAGAAAGTTCACGCCGTTCGCGGGCGCCGCATCCACAAAGCGCCCCGGCGCCAACTCCGCGGACGCACTGCGAGCCGGCTTCACCAGCCCTCGCGCCCGCAGCGCGGCCAGCAGACCCGTCAGGGGAGCATGAAGCAGAAATTTCCGCCGCGATATCATCGGCTCCTTCCTGCGTTGCACGCCATGCACAGTTCGCCGACGATGCCCTTGCCTGCCTCGATGGGCCGCTCCGGCGCGCCGGGAATGGTCACGATTCAGGCTCGGCGAGTTCACCGGAGCCGGCGCCTCGTTGTTTTGAGCGGGCGCGCACGACGAAGTAGATCGGGAAGCCCGTGGCGATGATGACGAAGCCCGGCCAAGTGGTTTGCGGCCGATAGATAAACAGCACGACAAGAATGACAGTGGCGCCAAGAAGATATATAGCGGGGACGACGGGATAACCCCAGGTGCGATAGGGGCGGTCCGCATGCGGGCGGGTCTTGCGCAGGCGGAAGACGCCGGCGATCGTGAGGATGTAAAAGAACAGGGCGGCGGAGATGACGTAGTCGAGCAGGTTGCTGTAGAGGTTGCCGTAGGTCGCAGTCGCCGGGTTGTAGGTGCGCGGCACCACCAGCACGACGGACCAGAAACCTTGCAGGAGCAGGGCCCAGCCGGGAACGTGAGCGGAGTTCAATCGCTTCGCCGCTTTAAAGAAAACGCCATCCTTGGCCATGGCGAAGCTAGCGCGCGCCCCGGCGAGTGTCAATGCGTTCACCGTTCCCACGGTGGAAATCATGATGGCCGCGGCCATCATCCCTGCGCCGAAGTGCGGGAAGACGGCGCGCACCACGGCCGTTGCCACGCGGTCGTCGGTGGCATGCTGAATGAGGGGCAGAGGGAGGGTGAAGAGGTAGGCGAGGTTTGCAAGCAGGTAGAGGACGATCACCGAGCTGGCCCCAATGACCAGGGCGAGAGGGAGATTACGGCGCGGATTGCGGACTTCGCCGGCGACGAACGTGATGTCGTGCCAGGAGTCGGCGGAGAAGAGTGAGCCGGTTTGCGAGACGCAGACGGCGACGAAGAGGCCCGCGGCCGTTGCGGCGGAAAGGCCTTCGGCAAGCGAGACGGTTGCATGGGCCGTCCATGCGTGGGAAAAATTCGCGTGGATAGCCGCGGAGTTGGCCCCGATGGTGAGGCCGAGCACGATGAGGGCGAGAAGCGCGCCGATTTTGGCGACGGTGAAGACGTTCTGCACAATCCGGCCGTATTCGAGACCGCGAATGTTGGTGAGGGTGAGCAAGACGATGACGGCGATGGCGAGCGCCTGCGCCGTAGAGAGAGAAACGGCATAGCGCGAGGAGATGAGAATGGGAGCGATGAGGTAGCGCGACTCGGAGATGGAAGGAAACAGGACGCCGGTGAAGCGCGCAAAGGCGACGGCGACGGCGGCGATGGTGCCGGTCTGGATGACGGTGGAGAGGGTCCAGCCGTAAAGGAAACCCCAGAGCGGAGAAAATGCTTCGCGCAGGTAGATGTACATTCCACCGGCCTGCGGCATCATGGCGGCGAGTTCGCCATAACTGAGCGCCCCGCAGATGGTGAGCACCCCGGTGAGCGTCCAAGCGGCGAGCAGCCAGCCCGCACTCCCGATCTGGCGCGACATTTCCGCGGAAACGATGAAGATTCCGGAGCCGATCATGATTCCGGTGACGATCATGATGGAATCGAAGAGGCCCAGGCCGCGGCGAAATTCGGGTTGATGCGGATCGGCAGGGTTGTCCATGGCTTAAGCAGCTCGCGTGTTCACTTTGCGATAGACCGGGTAACGCTCGTCGAAGATTTTGAGAGAGGGGCGGTCGAAGATTGTATGCAATGTATCATACAATAACTTTCTCGATCCGGCGGCGCTCCGGGCGCAGGGAGATTTTCGGTGCGGCGCCGGCGGCTGAGAGACGGTTGCACTCGATTGCATTTAATTTGGTGTACAATTTGGCGAGTTCGGCTAAACCCCTTCTGGAGCCACTTTCACATGCAGATGACAACGCGGACGTTCTTGCGGTTGGTTGCGTATGCGGCGCTTATTTTTGCCACGCTTGGAACAGTTCAAGCACAGCGGAGAGGACGGAATGCCGGAGGCGAGTTCGGCTTTCGTTTCGTTGGGCCGATGGTGGGCAACCGCGTTTCGGCGGTCGCCGGAATTCCAGGAGATCCCAGCACGTACTACGCGGGAGCTGCGTCCGGCGGGGTCTGGAAGTCGACCGACGGCGGCAACCGCTGGACCCCGATTTTCGATCGCGAGCCGGTGGCCGCAATCGGCGCGCTGGCCGTGGCGCCCTCTGACCCCAACGTGGTGTGGGCGGGTACGGGCGAGGCGTGGGCCATTCGCGACATCGATGTGACCGGCGACGGCGTGTACAAATCGACGGATGCCGGGAAGACATGGCAGCACATGGGACTGGATGCGACGGGCCGGATCGGGAGAGTCGTCATCGATCCCCGCGATGAGAACCGCGTGTACGTGTGCGCGCTGGGGCGTCTGGGCGGTCCGCAGCAGGAGCGCGGGGTTTATCGCACCACCGACGGCGGCAAGACCTGGGACCACGTCCTTTTTGTGGATGAGAACACGGGCTGCTCGGGCATCGGAATGGATCCCGAGAACCCGCGCACGCTGTTTGCGGGCATGTGGCAGGTGTCGATGCACACGTGGGGCGAAATCAGCGGCGGACCGGGGAGCGGCGTCTATGTTTCTCACGACAGCGGGACAACGTGGACGCACATCGTCGGCCACGGATTGCCTAAATCGCCGATGGGCAAGATCGATGTAGCAGTTGCGCCCACGGATTCGAACCGCGTCTACGCGCTCATCGAGACCAATGAGCAAGGCTCGATGTGGCGATCCGACGATGGGGGCGAGGATTGGAGAGTGGTGAGTTGGGACCGCACGCTCATCGGGCGCGCCGGGTATTATATTCGCCTTGCGGTTTCGCCGAGCGACGAAAACATGGTGATGGTTTCAAACAGCAGCTTTCTGGTTTCGCTCGATGGCGGGCAGACCTTCGAGGTCAGGGAGTGGGGCGGCGACAACCACGATATTTGGTGGGATCCCAAAGACGCCAACCGCTTCGCCATCTCCTACGACGAGGGGCTGGTGATTACGACCGTGGGCGGAAAGGGATTTCATCGCGTGACGCTGCCCATCGGGCAGATGTATCACGTGGCCGTGGACGATCAGATTCCATACGATGTTTACAGCAACATGCAGGACAGCACGACCATGCGCGGCCCAAGCGTTCCCCAGGGATATGAACCGGGGCTGGGCTGGGATTATGGCATGGGCGGCTGCGAATCGGGATTCACTCTGCCCGATCCGACGGACCCGAACATCGTGTGGGCTTCGTGCTATGGCGACGAGGTGACGCGATGGGATGCGAGAACGAAAGAGGCCCGGTCGGTGAGCCCGTGGATGCATACGCTCGATTCCGCGCCCAATCAGGTGAAATACCGCTGCCACTGGACGCCGCCGCTGGCGATCGATCCGTTCGATCACAACACGGTGTATTACGGCTGCCAGGTGGTCTTCAAGACCAGCGACGAAGGGCAGAGCTGGACAGTAATCAGCCCCGATCTCACCACCCAGAACCCGGCGCACAATCTCTCTTCGGGCGGCTTGATCGGCGATAACCTGGGCCAGTTTTACGGCGAGGTGGTGTTCGCGCTGGCTCCATCCTCTGTGCAGAAAGGATTGCTGTGGGCCGGGACCGACGATGGAAAAGTGTGGAACACACGCGACGGCGGAGCGCACTGGAACGACTTGACGGCAAACATTCCGGGATTGCCTCCGCTGGGGACCGTCACCAGCATTCAGCCTTCGTTCTTCGATGCGGGCACGGCCTATCTTACGGTCGATGCGCACCTGGATGATAATCGCGATCCCTACATCTTCAAGACGACGGACTTCGGAAAGACCTGGACCAGCATTACCGGCAATCTGCCCAAGGGACCTCTCGCCTACGTGCGTAATGTTTCCCAGGATCCCAATTGCAAGAGCCTGTTGTTTGTGGGAACCGGAAACGCGCTCTACTATTCGCTCGATCAAGGCGGAACATGGACGCACTTCGACAAGGGGTTGCCGCCCTCGCCAGTGACGTGGACGGTGGTGCAGAAGCGCTTTCACGACCTGGTGGTTTCCACTTACGGGCGCGGCATTTACATCCTCGACGACATTACGCCGCTTGAAGAGATGGCGAAGCAGGCGACCACGGAAGATGTGCGCTTCTTTTCGCCGCGGCCAACCTACCGATTGCTCCACGGCGAGAGCGTGTTTCTCGACTTTGCGCTGAAGACGGCGCCGAAGGAGCCGGTGGAGATAGAAATCCTTGACGCCGGCCAGAAGCCTGTGCGCAAGCTCACCGCACCCGGCCATGAAGGCATCAACCGCATTGCGTGGGACATGCATTACGCGGGGCCGCGGCTGATTGCACTGCGCACAATCCCGCCCGAAGATCCGCACATCTGGGAAGAAGGCCGGTTCCGAGGCAGGGATTCGCGGCCCGTGACGCACTGGGGCATGGAGCGGATTCCCACGCCCATGGCGGCGCCGGGCAAATACGAGGCGCGGCTGACGGTGGATGGAAAATCCTTTACCGAGCCCGTGACCATCCTGATGGACCCCAAATGCGCTGGAACCGAGGCGGATCTTGAAGCATCGGTGAAGCTGCAACTGCGCATCCAGGACGACGTGGACAAAGTCTCCGACATGGTGAACCGCATTGAATGGATGCGGAAACAGCTTGGCGACGTGGAGAAGATGCTGAGCGCGGACGCGACGGAGAAGCAGTTGAGCCAGGACGCCGATGCGATGGACCGGAAGATGCAGGACGTTGAATACGAGATGCTGTCGAAGCCATTGGCCGCGAGCGACGACAAGACCTACATCTCGGCATGGAAGATTTATTACAACCTGCTTTGGATGAATGGCGAGATTGGCTCAGGCGCCGGCGACGTAGCTGGTGGAACAGATTACAAGCCTACCGATGTTGAGGTTGAACTGACGGGGCAATTCGAGCAGCAGCTAGCCAAAGCCGAGGTAGACTACAAAAACCTCATGGACAAAGACGTACCGGCATTCAACCGCACGCTCGGCGAACATAAAGTGACTCCGATTGTTGCCGCGGGAGCGCCGGACGCCGCGGCAGCGCAGCCATGAATGGCGCGGCACACGGCTTTTGTGCGAGCGGCGGAATTGAGGAAAATCAGAAGAGTCCGAAGAGCCTGTGTCTGGCCGCGCAGCCGGGGAGGCGCAGCGCGGCGATGCGGGTTGAATAATTCTGCGCGCCGGTCTTGAGATAGTCGCCTACGTACCAGAAAGTGCAGTCGTCGCGGGGATCGATGTCGAGCGTGGTGTAGTCTTCCCATCGCAATGTATTCGTCTGCGATGCCTGGCCCACGGCGATTGTGGTTTCCCGCATGGTCATCTGGCCCTTCGCATCCGCGGCCAGCCTGGCTGCAAAGCGCTGGCCGGGGTAGCTGGAGCTGCCGCCAAAAGAATATCCGATTGCGATATCGCCTTTGCGGTCCATGGCGATGCTCGGCATCCAGCGATAATCGCCGTTGGGCGCATAGGTGCCTTGCTGATAAAGCCGCGGTGAGCCGCTTTTATCCAGGCGGAATTCATACCAGCGCACACCTCCGCCGCCGGCTTTGGTGTCAACAGAGTGAGCGGCGACGATCGATTGGTAGCGGCCAAAGTTGCGATAAACAAGCCGCTGCATGAGCTTGTCGCCCTGAGAATCGAGCCGCACATCGGTGCCCGGTTGGGGAACGCATCTGCTGAGCTGGCCGTTGCACAAGTAGTGGTACGGCGCGACGGTAATTTTCTCGGGTCCCGTGAGCCGCGTCTTCGCCGGGTCGATCCAGTTGACGGAATACTTGTAGATGTAGATGCCGTCGTCTTCAAAGCGATGGTGGAGCTGCGTGCCGCCGGTGGCCATGACGATGTTCGGCATCCCGGCGGGCGGCAAGCGGCGTCCGTCGATGTCGGCGCAGTTGAGGAAATTGACGCCGTCGATGACGACACACTGCTCGGTAGCCGGCAGGCCCGCAAGCATTTTGTTTCGGTCGGCAGCGCATACGTGCTTCTGAATTACGGTGTCGCCCGTGCTGGTAGGCAGATAATACCCGTCGGACCAGATGGCGGGCCGCGGGTAATCGGGAAAAAGCGGACGATTGAACTGGTAGCGATAATACGAACCCATCGGATCGGGGCCGGTGCTCACCGCGTAGCACATGGCGTAGGGCGCCTTGGGCCGATCGGGAGGGCGGCGAAAGATGGGAAGAACAAAGAGCCATCGATTGGCGAGCTGGTCGTAGCGCACTACAGCGTCGCCGCTCACGAGTTTTTCGCATGGGCCGCCGAAGCCGGCGAAAAGTGTGTTGGTGACGACGGGACCTATGAGCGGCCTGCCCGTCGCCGCGTAGCCCGCGCCTTGTCTCGAATAAATGGCCATGCGCGAATTGACAATCTGGACAATCTCATTCGGGCCTACGGCGAGGCTGTCGTCGGAAGGGTTGCGGAATGTCGCCGTGCCCTGCGGCCCGGTGAATCCCGTGCCCAATCCGTCAAAACTGGAGACGATCGCGGCAGAAGGGCGCGTTCCCTGCGTCACCTGTTCCACGGCCGCGCCTTCCGCGCCGATTGCTGCCGCCGGAACGGGCTTCTCTTCCGCTGCGTGGCGGTTCGCGGGGCGCCGTCTGTGCGGCGAAGGAGGAAGTTGGTAAGCGGCGTAGAGCGAAGGCAGCGAGGCGGAACGGTCAAACCGGACTGCGGGGTTCACAATCGTCTTGCCGCTTTGCCATTGGGAAGCATCGGCCGGCGAGTTTAGCGGCGCGGCAACCTGCGCCAGGTTTGGATGCGGAGCAATCAGGAGCACCGCCGCAAACCCGGTCCAAACGATCGTGCGCGCCTTGCGCCGGAAATTTCTGAGCGGCCTTGAGGACCGTGGCGGCATTTTGAATCTTCCTTTCCGAGACAGGCACGAGCGCAGTTGCGCAATAAGATTTGAGCGCGATTTGAACGTGGCTTCCGGCCGCGCGTCCTGGCGCATCAGGCGCGGGCGGGGAACTCAGTGCTGCGCGGCGAAGGACGGCTGCCGAGCGCGCTTGCCACTTTAGAGCGGACGTCTTCCAACTCGGCGCCAGCCACTTCGAGCCGCGGCGGACGCACACGCGCGCTGCCTGTGCCTGTTTCCTGCTGCACCTGCTTGATGAGCTGGACAAATTTCGGAACCGTGTCCATGCGCAGAAGAGGAAGAAACCAGCGGTAGAGCGCTGAGGCATCTTCCCATTTGCCTGCCGCAGCGGCGCTGAAGAGCGCCACGGACTCGCGGGGAAATGCGTTGACCAGGCCCGCCACCCAGCCCACGGCGCCGGCTGCGACGCCCTCGACGATGGCGTCATCGACGCCGACGAATATCCGCAAACGGTCTCCCGTCAACGCGCGGATCGCGGTTACGCGCCGCACGTCGGTGCTCGATTCTTTGACGGCCGCGAGGTTTTCGTGCTCCGCGGCCAATTCCGCGATCTGCTCGGGGAGAAAATCCGTTCCGTATGAGACGGGATTGTTGTAAAGCATGCAGGAGAGCGGCGTCGAGCGAAAGATGGCGGCGACGTGCGCCTTCATCTCACGCCAGTCGCCGCGATAGACGTACGGCGGCAGGACCATGAGCGCCGAGCAACCCGCCTGCTCGGCGATTTTTGCCAGGTCCACGGCCTCGCCGGTTGAAAGCGCGGAGATGGCCGCAACGGCGGGAGCAGGCGTTGCCGATGCGGTCGCGTTGCGCAGGATCGCGTCCTTCTCAGTGAGCGTGAGCGTGGCCGCTTCACCCAGCGAGCCGAGGGCGATGATGCCGGTGCAGCCGTTCGCGAGCAGCCACTGCACGTGGCGGGTCATATATTCGCGATCGACCGCGAACCTCTCATCGAAACAGGTCGTGATTGCGGGCATTACTCCATTCCACTTCATCGTGACTCCTTCGTGTTGTAAGAGGGTGCGCCGGCGGCAATGAGGTTTTCCATCGGCGTGTCCGGCGATGCCAGACTGGAAACGAACGCAGGGAAGATGGGCGGGCGGATGGAGGCATCGCGCCAGCCGAAGAGGAACTCCGTGGCCGGACCGCAAATGCGCCCCTGGCATGGACCCATGCCGCAGCGCGTGTGAAGCTTGGCCTCGCGCCAGTTGGCGCGTGTGCGCAATGCGCCGCAGCGTACGTCTTCGCAGCGGCAAACGATGGTGTCGTCCGTCGCCAGCGCACGCAGCTCGGGATTGAGAGTGCAGACCTGTGCAAGCGCACGAACAAATGCGAATTTGCCGCGGCGTTTACGCGCGAGCTTGCCCGCTTTTTCCGTTTGTCCGGATGCAGCCAGCGCGGCAATCTCGCCTTCGAGCAGCGAGAGCTCGACGCCGCCGATGCCTGTGGGCTCTCCTGCGCAGTAGACGCCGGCGACTGACGTTTCGAGCAACTCGCCGGAGGCGACAAATCCGTTTTCGATGCGGCATCCGAGCAGCACGGGCAACTCGATGTTGGGAACGAGGTGGAACCCGCAGGCTAGATAATCGCAGTCCACGTCCCACTGTTTCGCTCCCTGGCGCAGCGTGACCGCGCGGAGACGATCGGAGCCGTGCGCGGCGATGGGCCAGCAGCCTGTGCGCAGGCGGGCAGGCCCCATGGCGAAAACGTAGCTCGCGCCCTGCCAGAGTTTTCCCGGCGCAAAAGCGACTTGCGCGGCAAAGCGGGCCAGTTGCAGGCTGGACGCCTGATCGCAAACGGCAACGATTCTGGCTCCGCGGCGCGCCAGGTGTGCGGCGACGGCAAGCAGCAGCGGACCGGTTCCGGCAACAACCACACGCTTGCCGGCGATGGGAAGACCGCCGCGCACCAGGGCATCGAGTCCGCCGGCGCCCATAACATTTGGAAGCGTCCATCCGGGGAAGGGCAGAAAGCGTTCGCGCGCCCCGGCAGCAAGAATGAGCTTGCCAAAGCTGAGTTCCGCGCGGACGCGGCTCTCACCGTTCGTCGCACCCCAGTTCGGCTCCGCGCAGAGGAGATTTGACTGGGGAGCATCGAAGACGCGCCAGCCGTGCAGCCTGACAACCGAAGAACGATTGAGTTGCGCGAGCCAGAGCTGCGCCGCGTGGGGCAGATGCGCGCCGCTGCGCCAGATCTGGCCGCCGGGCGCGGGATTGTCGTCTACAAGGCCCACGCGCCGGCCAGCCGCGGCGGCGGTTACGGCTGCAGCGATGCCGGCCGGACCCGCTCCAACGACTAAAATGTCAAAACGATCTCTCATGAGGTCCGCCGTTTGCGGCCGGTGCGCGCCATTCTGCGGCCGACGTCAGAATGTGCATACCGGGTTGGCATAAAATCTGGCAACTGCGCTGGTGCGGAGCGCCATCGATGCTGACACGGCACTCGAAACAGATGCCCATACCGCACAAGGGTGCGCGGGGCTCGCCGCTCACTGAAGTGCGTGCGGCCGCTCCGGCCATCAGGACTGCCGCGGCCACCGTGGTTCCGGGAAAGACTACGATGGGCGTGTCATCGATCGTAAGCTCCACCGAAGGGGTAGGCTCAGGCATGAGACTCCTCCGGCGCGTCGACAAGTTGGGGCCGGCCCGCGATGTATTTTTCAAGATAGCGAGCGGGCAGATAGGGATCCGCAGGAATCTCCGGCCTTTCTCCGAGAATAGCTGCGGCGATGAGTTTTGCCGTTGCGAGAGATGTCGTAATGCCGAGGCCTTCGTGGCCGGTGGCAAGATAGAGGGTTTCGTCTTTGGGCCACGGACCGATGAGCGGGAGCTTGTCCGGCGTGGCGGCACGGAAGCCGGTCCAGACGCGAATGGCGTGCAGGCCGCCGATGCCGGGCAGATACTTCTGCGCGCGCGCCACCATGGCGGACAACAATGCGCGATTGATAGTTGCGTCCCCGGCGCCGTACTCGCGCCCGTACGCGCGCCCATACTCACGCGACGACCCGATAAGAATCTGGCCCGTCCGGCGCGGCTGGACGTTGAAAGCCACGGAATCGGTGGTGAGCGAGTGCGCGCTGCGCAGGTAGCCGAGCTCCACCAGTTGGCGGCGAATGAAGCCGGGGTAGCGTTCGGTGATGACGAGATGACCCTTCCGCTTGCGAATGGGCAACTCCGGCAGGAGCGCGGCAGCCTCCGCGCCGCACGCGTTCACAATGCGCGCCGCGTGAATCTCGGTTCCGTCAGAAAGCCGGATACGGCCATTGGCCGCAGAGAGAACGGTCCGGGAACTGAGGAGGCGTGCGCCCATGCGCACGGCGTCGCGCACCAGGTAACTTGCGGCGCAGGGGGGATAGAGCACAGCGTCCGAAGGGACGAGCAAAGCGCCCGAAAGCGGACGGCGCAGTTGTGGCTCGGCTTCAGCCAGTGCATGAGAATCGAGGACCTCGCTTTCTACGCCGACTGACGCGTAGAGAGAGCGCTTTTTGTGCACCGCGCTCATCTCTTCTTCTTCGGCAGCCACCCACAGGGTGCCGCATTGTTCGAATTCAATGTCCGAAGGCAGCTCCGGTGCAAGCTCAATCCACAGCTTCCGCGAGTAGCGCGTGATCGCGAGCTGCATGGGAGAGTCGTCCATGACTACGATGTGGCCCATACCCGCCGCAGTGGCGCCGCCCCCGACGATGCCCTCGTCGACGATCAAGGTGCTGAGGCCGCGCCTGGCGCATTCCCGCGCGCAGGCCGCACCCACAATGCCCGCGCCGAGAATAACAACGTCGGCGGTGCTGCTCATGAAGGAATACCTGCTGGAAACGGATCTCCTGGCTGCAGGATAAGTCTGCTCTCCGAGATGATGAACGCGGAGCCCGTGATGCTGGGAATCACTTCGCGCGCCGATCCGTTGCGCAAGCGATAAGAGCCTTCGAAAGATGTGCCTAGAATGCCCTGCTGGCGCCAAGTCTGGCCGGGGGCGAGTTTTCTGTCGGCCGCCAGACAAGCGAGCTTGGCGCTCGTGCCCGTTCCGCACGGAGAGCGGTCGTAAGCTTTTCCGGGGCAGAGAACGAAGTTCCGGCCGTCGGCATCGGCCGACAAAGCCGGAGCGAACAGCTCCACGTGATCGATCTCCTGGCCTTCGCGGCCAGTGATGCCTTGCGCACGCAGTGCGCAGCGAACAGCCCAGGCATAGCCCGTGAGCGCGTCGCGATTGGCGAGAGTGAGATCGAAGGGCGGCCGCTCGACGAGGAAGAACCAGTTGCCGCCCCAGGCAATATCGCCGGCGACGGAGCCGAAGCCAGGCACTTCCACCATGACGCTTTTCCTATGCCGGAAGCTGTTGACATTTTCAACTGTGACCTTGTTCGCGCCGTGCAAAGTAGCGCGAACCACCCCCACGGGAGTTTCGATAAGATGCTCGCCGGGCTGAATGCGGCCGAGATGCGCAAGAGTCACCACCACGCCGATGGCGCCGTGACCGCACATGCCCAGATAGCCGACGTTGTTGAAGAAGATCGCACCGGCGGCGCAACGCGGATCGGAAGGCTTGAGGAGCAGCGCCCCCACGGTCACATCGCTGCCACGCGGCTCGTTGGCGATCAGGCAGCGGAAGCGATCGTGGCTGGTGGCGAGCCTCTCCAGACGCTCGGAGAGCGGGCCGCGGCCCAGCCTTGGCCCTCCGGAAACGACGACACGCGTGGGCTCGCCTGCGGTATGAGAATCGATTACCCGAATCGAGGGCATACGTATAGCAATATACAGATTGTCTACAATCTTGGATACTGATATTGTACTTTTCTTTGAAAACAACCGGAGAAAAAGACAGCCATCTCCGGCGAACAGAGCACCACGCATCGTACAATGCTGTGGAGCCGCTCTTGGGAGGACTAACGCACTATGCCAGCCCGACTTGCCAGCGCCAAGCCAGCCTCCCATTCGAAAGGGGACGACGATGGCAATAGTTTGCGGAAAGCGTTCCGCGAAATCCGCGAACTGATCGTTCATGGCAGGCTTTCGCCGGGATCGTGGATTGTCGAAGCCGATATCGCGCGGCATCTCTCGATGAGCCGCACTCCGGTGCGCAGCGCCCTGCACTGGCTGCAGCGCGAAGGCTATGTGATCGAGCGCAAGAACACGCGCAAGTCGCGCATGATCGTCGCGCCGCTGACCAAGGAAGACGCGGGCGAACTCTACTCAATCATCGGCCACGTGGAGGGACTGGCGGGGCGGCAGACGGCGGCGTTGCCCAAGGCGCAGCGGACGGAGATTACCGCCCGGCTAAAGAGCTTCAATAACCAGTTGCGGGAGATTCTGACGGCAAAAGATTCGCACTCGGCCGGGATCTTCGACCTCGACCGCAACTTTCACCGCTCGATCATCGAATCCGGCGCGGGGCCGCGCCTGCTGGCGCTGCACAAATCGATCGAACCGCAGGCGGAGCGCTACTGGCGGCTCTACGCCAGTTCCATCATCAACGATCTGCACCTGTCGGTGGCCGAGCACGATGAGATTATCGCGGCCATCACGGCCGGAGACGCGGACCGCGTTGAGCGGGGGCTGCAGACCAACTGGCAAAACGGCAGCGACCGGCTGGCGCGGGTGATCGAGATCTTCGGCGAGCGCGGAAGCTGGTAAGCCACGCCGATTCAGGCTCAAGGAAAAACAAATAGACCGTAGAAAAAAGATTTTGCTTGACGTTTGCACTCGCTATTGTACACAATCATCCGCAGGCTTTTGTGCACTTCGGCCCGGCGCGGAGCCCCGTCTTCCCGTTTCTCAGGACTCTGCGGCAGAACCCCATGGAATTAAAAAGCACCAGGCAATGCCGTTGGAGGACAGATTCCGAGGGCCTCGGTTCGAACGGGGGCGCGATATTCAGTTCCGCTTGCAGCTACAATGCTAAGCGCCGGACATTGCTGCGATTCTGGCGCCGGTCGCGGGCGGCCGAGGATGACAAGCGGGTTCGCAGCGTGCAAATTCAAAAGAGGATTCCAGGGAGGCGCATGAAACAGCGCGGATTCGTCCAGGCAGGATGTGTGGTTGCTTTCATTCTCGTTTGTCGTGTGGGCTTCGGCCAGTTGACCGCGGCGGATTTTAACCGCGCCCTCGACATACAGGGCAAGTACAACTCCCTGGTGGTCAATTTTCCCGAACAGCCGGTTTGGCAGGACGGTTCCGATAGCTTTGTCTACCGGAAGAGCGTCGAGGGTGGCCATGTGTTCGAGCTGGTGGACGCCGTTGCGTTGACCAAGCGGCCGGCATTCGATCACGAGAAGCTGGCTGCCGCGCTTTCTGCGGCCAGCGGCGAGAGCTACAAGGCGGTGACGCTGCCCTTTTCCGGCTTTCACTTTGTCTCAGGCCGAACGGCGATCGTGTTTATCGCAGACGGCGCGCGCTGGCGTTGCGACCTGCACGTGTATACCTGCGCGAACGAGGGAACGTTGCATCGGGGAGACGATTACGGCTATGACGATACGCCGAAGGCCGTCAACGATCCCGGCAAAACGGCGGCTTCGCCCGATGGACGATGGCTGGCCTACGTGGAGAACTACAACGTTCACGTGCGCTCAAAGGACGGCAAGGAAAAGATCGATCTGAGCGAGGACGGATCGGAGGGCAATTACTACGCCCTTAGCACCATCGTCTGGTCCCCGGACTCGAAGCGCCTGGTGGCTTATCGCATTCGACCGGGCTATCGCCGCCTGATTCATTATGTGGATGCGGCGCCTGCGGATCAGTTGCAGCCGGAGTATCCAACCATGGTTTACCCCAAGCCGGGGGACGTGCTTGCCCTGCCGCAGCCGGTGCTGTTTGACGTGGCTGCCAAGCGCGAGATGCCCATCGACAACAGCCTGTTTCCCAATCCATTCGACTTAACTCACGCTTCGTGGTGGAAGGATAGCCGAGGGTTCACGTTTGAGTACAATCAACGCGGGCACCAGGTCTACCGGGTCATCGAAGTGGATGCGCAGACGGGCAACGCGCGCGTGCTGATCGACGAACGGAGCCAGACGTTTGTCAACTATGAGCCGCTGGTGATGAACCAGTACGATACGGGAAAAATATTCCGCTATGACGTAGCCGATGGCAAGCAGATCATCTGGGCCTCAGAGCGGGATGGATGGGAACACCTCTACCTGATCGACGGAAAAACTGGCGCGGTAGTGAACAAGATCACGAGCGGCGACTGGGTGGTGCGCGCCGTAAATCGTGTGGATGAGCAGAAGAGGCAGATCTGGTTTGAAGCCAGCGGTATGAATAAAGGCGAAGACCCGTATTTTGTACATGGCTATCGCATAAACTTCGACGGGACCGGACTGACGCCGCTGACGCCGGCCGAGGCCAATCATCACCTCGAGTTTTCTCCCGACGGAAAGTACTACGTCGATACCTGGTCGCGGATAGATCTTGCGCCGACCATGGCGCTCTACCGCACGGAAGACAACAAGGAGCTGATGGAGCTGGAGCACGCGGACATCACGAAACTGGTGGCCGCGGGATGGCGCCCGCCCGAGGTGTTCAAGGCCAAGGGGCGCGACGGAAAGACGGACATCTGGGGCGTGATTTACCGGCCTGTGCATTTCGACGAGCACAAAAAGTACCCGGTGATCGAGGACATCTACGCCGGCCCGCAGGGATCGTTCGTGCCCAAGACTTTCACCACGCACGTGGAGCCTTTGACGCAGCTCGGCTTTGTGGTGGTGCAGATTGACGGCATGGGGACTAATAACCGATCCAGGGCCTTTCACAATGTGGCGTGGCATAACTTGAAGGACGCCGGTTTTCCGGACCGCATTCTCTGGCACAAGGCGGTAGCTGCCAAGTACCCCTGGTACGACATTTCGCGTATGGGAATCTTCGGGACCTCGGCGGGCGGGCAGAGCGCGATGGGCGCGCTGCTCTTTCATCCGGAGTTTTACAAGGTAGCGGTGTCAAACAGCGGCTGTCACGATAATCGCATGGACAAGATCTGGTGGAACGAGCAATGGATGGGCTGGCCGGTCGGTCCGCAATACTCCGCGTCGTCCAACGTGGACAACGCGTGGAGACTCCAGGGCAAGCTGATGCTGGTGATGGGGCTGATGGATCATAACGTGGATCCCTCGTCGACGCTCCAGGTGGTCGACCGGCTGATCAAGGCCAACAAGACATTCGATCTTCTTGTCGTTCCCGGGGCAGACCACGGCACACGCGGCCCGTGGACGCGTTACACGAACCGCAATCTATTCGATTTCTTTGTGCGCAACCTGTTAAACGAAGAGGTCCCAAACTGGAATGTACAAGCAGCGACAACGGCAGCAGCGGCCGGAAGAGCCGGCGAGTAGCCATAAGCTTGACGTCCATTTGCCTGGCATGGCGAATCGGATTTCCCCGCAAGCCCGCGAGGTTGACGTTTTCAGCTTCCGTGCTGGAACAGACCGCGCCATGAGGGATCGAGAGGAAGCCACCGCTGGCTCGCGAACCAACTAGTCGGAAAATCCGGCACATGGAGCAGACCATGACCTTCGGCGCAGACGTACTCGATCCCGCTGAAGGCGAGAAAGCTCCAGGATCGTTCTCCGACGCGGGTGGGGCTAGTCAGCCTGCGCAAGCACCGAGGGCAGCGCTGACGCTGGTCCTCGACTACCCAGAAGGCGGCAAATAGATACAGGCCAACAGTGATAAATAAATCGAGGGCCGATCCGGAACTGGGCAAGCCGGCTGCTGCGGCAATCAGAAGCGGTTCGCAAAAGAGCAGGGGCAGCAGGAGCGCGACTTTGGCGCCGAGAAACGCCCAGCCTTTGGTGCGCCCGATGAGCGAGATACGTTCCGTCTTCAGTCCGGATCGCAAAAAGACCGCGAGAATTGCGGGCAGCATCAGACAGATCGTCAGGAGCGTGAGGAGGAAGTCGATTTCCGGCGTGTAGCGACGGTATTGAGCGATGCTGGACAAAGGCACCACGTAGAGCCGCGAACGATCGCCCAGGTCGGATGTGAGTTCTACATGAGCGATGCCGCGTGTTTTGCCTGGCGAGAGGGGCGCAAGACGCGCGAGCATGTAGCCGTAGGCGAAGGGTTGGAAGGCGAGGCTGCGAAGGTCTTTCTCGGGTTCGAGGGACCATGCATCCACCTGCGCAGGCAATGCGGAAGTGATTTCAGGCGCGATGCCGACAATTATCGCTTTGCGCCCTTCGATGCGGAGTACGCGACCGGCGACGTTCGGGTCGGCTGCGAAGACGCGCATCCAGGCGCCGCGGCTCAAGACGATGGGGGTGGCTCCGCTGCGCCGGCACGCTGCGATCATGGGCTCGGGAATGCGGAAATTCAATAGCCCGGCAAGTCTGGTGGTGGTCCTGCCCAGATGCCAGGTTTCGACTCGTGCGCCGATTTGAGCCTTCGCGGCTACTGGTTCATAGAAAGCGAGTTGGGTAAGGCCGGGATGCGGATGGGCGCTCCACCCGAAGTATTCAGCGGCGGAGACATCCAAACCTGGTGGCACCGGTGAAACGATGTCAGGCTGTTGACGCCCTAGCGCGACGAGATCCGGCGGGCCGTCGTATGGCGGCGGAAAGATTTCCTGCCGCACCTGCGGAAGGTACAGGGCCAGCGAGACGCTTGCGACTGCCATGACCGCGAGAAACGTGAGGCATTCGATGGGCGATCCGAGTTGCGGAAGCCAACTGCGGCAAAGCGAATGCCTGCCGATCCAGAAGGCGTCGGGGACGGCGCCGAGCGAAAAGGCAATGCAATCCCGATCTGTAACGCCGCAGCCGAGCACGTAATGGAGTTCTCCGCGCCATTCCGCCAACCAATCGAGACGCTCCCGGCGCGGCACGAAGAGGCTGGTGGCGCGCAAAAGCATGGCGCATGTGGAGGTGACGGCGGAGGCGCGGCGGCTCATGCGCGCTCCATTTCCTGAACCGGCGCGAGCCTGGCCAGCAGCGGGTAGCGCTTGCGAGCGGCGGCGAGTCTGGCCTTGCCGTCCGTTGTCACCTTGTAATACTTCCGCGGCGGCCGGCCTTCCGCATCGGCGATCGACTGCTTCTCCCAGCGGGAGACGATCAGAGCGTCCCGCTCCAAACGCCGCATCGCCGGGTAAACGGTGCCGCTGGGCAGGCCCGTCATCTCCATGATGCTGAAACCGTAAACGAATCCGGCGTCGATTGCCTGGAGGATCATCGCCGCTGTATGCGAAAGTTTTGCGTCGTAGGCCATAACGCATTGTAGCTATGTAGCAAGCTACTTGACAACCGCACTGCAGAATGCTACATAGGATAAATAGCCGCCGCAGGAGGCAAGCCATGTTGGAGGTCCAGAACCTGTTCAAGAGCTATCGCGGCATTCCCGCGGTTGAGGATGTTTCGTTCAAGGTTGCGCCAGGCGAAGTTGTCGGTTTCCTGGGCCCCAATGGCGCGGGCAAATCGACCACGGTGAAAATCGTCACCGGACTCTTGCGCCAGGACGACGGATCTGTGCAGTTCGAAGGCCGGGACATCCATGAGAACATGCTTTCCTTTCGCGCCGACTTTGGCTACGTTCCGGAAGATGCGCATCTCTACACTTACATGTCCGGGCTGGAGTATCTGCAGCTGGTGGGCAGGCTGCGCGGCCTTTCTGAAGCGCTGATCGAGAACCGGGCGATGAGCCTGCTGCGGCTGTTCCACTTGGACTCGTGGGAGTATTCGCCGATTTCGCTTTACTCGAAAGGGATGCGCCAGCGTGTACTCATTGCGGCAGCGCTGCTGCACAACCCCAGGTTGCTCATCTTCGACGAGCCGCTTTCTGGTCTGGACGTTGTCTCGGCGCGCATGTTCAAAGACCTGCTCGACCTGCTGGCGGCCGAAGGCAAGGCTGTTCTCTACATTTCGCATGTGCTCGAGATCGTGGAGCAGATTTGCAGCCGGGTGATCGTGATTGCGAAGGGCCGGCTGGTGGCTGACGCCGCGCCATCGGAGCTGGCAAAATTGATGAGCTTGCCCAACCTGGAAAGCGTTTTTGCGCAATTGGTTCAGCAGCGGGACACGCGCAGCCAGGCGGAACAGATTGTCGAAGTCATGCGGAGCAGCCGTGCATAGGTCCATCGAGCGGCTGCTTCTCATGTCCGATCCGGACGTGCTGGGCCTGAACGATCAGGCTTCTCTCGGCCCGGTACGGCAGCCGGAGCGAAGCCAGTTCTCGCATCTTCTGCGGCACTTTCTCGAGCGATTCTTCAACCACGAGACCGCTTCTCCCGACGGCGATGCCAGGGCGCGCATGGTCCTGATCGCCTGTGTTGCGGGGTTGCCGCCGTTCATGGTGGCGATTTATCTGTGGCCTGTCTACCACGCTTTTATCCGCGTCCCGCTGCCTCATCATGTGGCCATGGTGCCAGGTCCCCCGCCCTATTGGGTTCAGGTCAATCACCACTTCTTCTTCGTGGTGTATTCCTTTGCGGCCCTGGGCATCGCGACGGTATTTCAGTGGGACCTGTTCTTTCCCGATCTGCTCGATCTGCTGGTCCTGAACACGCTGCCGATTCCCGGCCGCAGGCTCTTCTTTGCGCGCATCACTGCCATCGCAGTCCTTATTGCCGCCGTCCTGTTCGACACAAACATACTGGCCACTCTGGCACTTCCCGGCGCAATCGACCCGCCGAACCTGCCGCGTTTTCTCGCCGGCCAGGCACTGGCGGTGGCGGCAAGCGGGTTGTTTGCCGCCGCTTTCATCCTTGCGTCGCAAGGTGTGCTGCTCTTCGCTTTCGGCGAAAGGTGGTTTCGAAAAATCTCGCTGCTCTTGCAGGGCGTGATTCTTGCCGTCCTGCTGCTGACCATGCTTCTGTTTCCTGTCTATTCCGGCGCAACCAAGGTGCTGCTGAGTTCCGGCGGCTACCAGGCCCTCTGTTTCCCGCCTTTTTGGTTTCTCGGCATCTATCAACGCCTGATGGAAGGCCCTTCTGCGCTTCCGGTCTATACGCAGCTTGCGCAGTTGGGCTGCAAAATTACGCTCGGCACAATTGTGTTGGCGATTCTCGTGTATCCGCTGGCGTACCGGCGCCGTGTTCATCAACTGGTGGAAGGCGCCCATTCACGCTCCCGACGCAATTGGCTGCTGCGGCCGCTGCATAAGTTGCTTCATGCTACCGTGGTTCGGCCGCCGATGCGCAGAGCGGTCTTCCACTTTATTGGGCAGACACTGCTGCGGGTTCCACGCTACCGCATCTACCTCGTCTTGTATGGGAGCGTGGGGGCGTCGGTCGTTGCGGCAACGGTTGTGCGCTTTGCTGCGCCGCACGGACAGGTGCATCTTGAAGTGACGGCCGCGGGAATTCGCGCGGCAATCGGCATCGTGCCGTTGTGGACGATCGCGGGATTGCGGGTGGCTTTTACCTCGTCCGGCAACCGGCAGGGGAACTGGATTTTTCGCATCGTGCACGGTAAGCCGCCACAGTTCGCAACGGCGCTGGAGTTGTTCCGCGCTGCGCGCATCTGGGCGCTTGTTTGGAGCGCAACTGTCACGTTGGCTGCGCTGATCGTATTCCGCGCCATCGCTCCTTCCGGCCCGCTTATCTGGCCGGCAACTGCGACGCAATTGCTTTTGGCGGCGGCGTTGTGCGTCGTCCTTACCGATGCGTTTTTTCTCAACGTGACCACCGTAGCCTTCACCGGCGAGCCGCAGCGGGAGGCGCCGAACCTGGCGTTTACGGTGCTCAAGTATTTCATCTTCTTTCCGCCGGTCGTCACCTTTGCGGCGGTTGCTCCCGTTTGGATTGGGCGGTCCGCGTTGCGCTTCGCGATCGTCGCCGCAGGCTTTACAGCCGCGCACCTCGCCTTCCAGGCCGGCCATCGCGAAATCGTCAAGGAATATAGCCAATACGGCAGTTCAGAGGACGGCGACGGGGAACGCCCTTTGGACCTCGGACTTCGGCACCGGATCACCTCTGCCGGCGCGGCTCGTGGAGGCTGAATACAATTCGAGGTCTGAAAGAAACTCACGTGCAAAGCGATTGATCTAACGACTGGAGGACGAGGCGCATGCTTGAACTACGACGGGTTTCAAAGCGGTTTGCGGGAATTCCGGCGGTGGACGATGTGAGCTTCTCCGCGCGGCCGGGTGAGGTAACGGGCTACCTGGGACCAAACGGATCCGGCAAGTCGACCACGATGAAAATGATCACCGGTTTGTTGTCCCTGACGGTCGGGCAAATTCTCTTCGACGGCAGGCCAATCGACGAGGACCTGATCGCATTCAAGAAGCGCATGGGGTATGTGCCGGAAGAGCCCTACTTATATAACCATCTCTCCGGCGTGGAATACCTGACCATGGTCGCGCAACTGCGGCGGATGCCGGCGCGAGAGTCGGCGGAGCGCATCGAAGGATTGCTGCAACTGCTCTCGCTGCACGGTGACCGGCACGCGTCGATTTCCGGCTACTCGAAAGGCATGCGGCAGAAGGTGCTGATCGCTGCTGCGCTTTTGCACAATCCCGACCTGGTGCTTCTGGACGAACCGTTTTCCGGGTTGGATGTGGGTTCGGCGCTGGTGTTGCGCAGGCTCATTCAAGAACTGGCGGCTCGCGGAAAGGTGGTGCTGTTCAGCGCGCACGAGCTGGATACGGTGGAGCGGCTCTCAACGCGGGTGGTCATTCTGCACAAGGGGAAGATTGTCGCGAACGATTCGATTGAGCGGCTCCGTTTACTCATGGAACTGCCAACGCTGGAGGCGATCTTTTCGCAACTGGCGGTGGAGCAGGACACTTCGTCGATAGCGCGGCAGATTGCGGACCTGATTCATGCGTAACCCGATGCGCAGACTAACATCGCTGGAGGCGATCTTTTCGCAACTGGCGGTGGAGCAGGACACATCGTCGATAGCGCGGCAGATTGCGGACCTGATTCATGCGTAACCCGATGCGCAGACTAACGGAACGGCCGCCGCTCGAGTTTCGTGTGCTTTACGCGCAGTTCCTGGCGCGCGTGGTGGACCTGGAGGCGCTGTCGATCGAGGCGGATATTCCCCGTTTCATCGGGCAGTTCGCCGGGGTGCTGATTCTGATCGACGCCGTTCGGACTCTCGGCTTTCTCTTCTCTGGCGGGCCTATGCTCACGGAGCAGAGTTTCCTTTCAGGGACCATGCTGGTCGCCGGGCTGGTCGCGGTGGCAACCTGGGACAATATTTTCCCGGACCGGCGCGATGCGATGGTTCTGGGGCCGCTGCCGGTGAAGCCACGCACCATTCTAACGGCGAAGCTCGCAGCATCGGGATCTCTGCTGGGTGTTGCAGTGCTGGCGCTCAATTGCGGAATAGGCGTGGCCTTGCCGCTCGTGGCCGGGGCCTGGTGGCGATATCCGCGGGTTCTGGCCGCATACTGGTTCACGGCGGCGGGTGCGGCGGTGGCTGTGTTCGGCGCAGTGGTGGCCGTGCAAGGAATCGCTGCTGCGCTGCTGCCGCAGAGATGGTTTCTGCGGCTCTCGGCAATACTTCAACTGGCGGGGTTTGCACTGTTTCTTTCCACGTGGCTCTTCCAGCCGTCTTTTGCGTCGGCGGGAGAGCTGGTCCGCGTCCAGCGCCAGGGTATCTTGAATCAATGGCCCGCCTTCTGGTTCCTTGCGCTATTTGCGCAAATCAGCGGCGTTTTCTCATTTGCTTCAACTGCGCTGGCGTGGCGCGCGTGGGCAGCCCTTGGCGCGGTGCTGGTTGCCGCGGCAGTATCTCTGCTTCTCTGCTACAAACGCACGATGAAGAAAAACGTGGAAGAGCCGGACCTGGTTCCGCGGCAGAGTGGTAGGCGATGGATGATTCCGATGGGCGACAGTGTGCAAACGGCGGTGGTGCAATTTACCATGCGTTCGCTGGCGCGCAGCCGGCAGCATCGCGTGGTGTATGCCTTTTTCCTGGCAATCGCGTTTGCGGTCGCGGTGTCAACAGTTACCGCCGTGGCGGCAGGTCACCATGTTCAGCTCGTAACCGCAAGCTTTCTGATGAGCACGCTGGTGATGCTGTGCCTGGCGGTGCTGGGACTGCGAAGCATTTTTTCGCTGCCGGTGTCTCTGAAAGCCAACTGGGTGCTGCAAGTCACGCAATTAAGCCCCTCGGAACACTACATCGCTGCTACTCGGCGCGCAATGCTTGCGACGGCAACCATACCCGTTTGGCTGACGACGGCGGGGCTGGCGCTTTTCTATCGGCCGTGGCATCAGGTCGCGGAGCACCTGTTGGTGCTGGCGCTCGCGGGATCGGTAATCACCGACGTAAGCCTGATCGGCATCTCGAAGATTCCTTTTGCATGCTCCTATCTGCCCGGAAAATCGAATGTGCAGTATATTTTCTGGGCGTATGCGCTGGTCTTTGTGCCGCTGGCGATAAGTTTCTCGTCTTATGAACAGAGTGGGCTGAATCGGCCTCTGGCGTGCACGGTGCTGGTTGCAGAACTCTCCGTTGCGGCTCTGGGCCTGTGGCTGTTCAACCGTCATCGGGCGAAATCGGCGGTGTTGTACTACGAGGAGTTGGAGCCGGATGTGATCACGACTCTCGGCATCGGCACTTGGCAGCCACGGGACGGGGAAGTGGCCGTTTCCCGTGTTCCATGGTGAGTGTGTTTTCGGACAGAACACGCGTTCGGTCAAACGCGCGAAGGGCACCCGATCCATGCCGCTGAGGTGTCATGCCGAGACCGCCACAGGCGCGGCGGAACAGCGTCGCGCCTTTCCTGGAGGGTCGCTGACAGGGCCGGAATTCCACAGAATTCCCTAACGAAAAGTTACGACAAAACGTTACGACAGAGGCTATTTCGGGAGATGATGAAGGAGCCTTGGTAATATTGCTCCTGTCGCAGGTTTGCGCACTTTTCGAGTCTTTATGTTAAAATCATTCGATTTATTTGCCGCTTCGTATCGCTTTCCCCCGCGCTCTCTCACCGCCGCAGTGCTTCTGTTTGCCTTCGCTGCCTGCTCGGCGAGCAGCTACGCTATCGGCCAGCCCCAATACATCGAGTTCACGCCGGTTTCAGGCGGATTCACGCTCGCGGCCAAGGGCGCAGCCGCAAAGCTTTATGTCGATTCCGGCGACTGGTGGGGCGTAGTCCACGCCGCGCAGAATCTTCAGACCGATATCCGCCGAGTCACTGGCATCACTCCTCCGCCGGTCGAAACGGCGAACGCTCCGGCGGGCGACGCCGTCCTGATCGGCACCATCGGCAAAAGCCGCGTCATCGACCGGCTGATTCGCGAGCACAAAATCGACGTCAGCTCCATTCGCGGCAAATGGGAAGCGACGCTCACGCAGGTGGTGAACCGTCCGCTGCCCGGCGTTGCGCGCGCACTGGTGATTGCCGGCAGCGACGAACTCGGAACCATTTACGGCATCTACGACCTTTCCGGCGAAATAGGCGTCTCGCCGTTGTACTGGTGGGCCGATGTTCCAGTCAAGCATCATACCGCGCTCTACGCCGAGCCGGGCCTCTGGGTGGTTGGCCCTCCTGCCGTGAAATATCGCGGCATCTTCCTCAACGACGAAGCTCCTTCGTTGACCGACTGGGTCGACAAGCGGTACGGCGGCTACAATCATCTTTTTTACACGCGGATTTTTGACCTGCTGCTGCGCGTGCGCGCCAACTATCTCTGGCCGGCAATGTGGAACAGCGCTTTCGATGTTGACGATCCGCAGAATCCCGTGCTGGCCAACGAATACGGCATCTTCATGGGCACCTCGCACGAAGAGCCCATGATGTGCGCGGAAAAGGAATGGAAACCCAGTTACGGCCCGTGGGACTACGCCACCAACGGCACGCGGATTGACCAGTTCTGGTGCCACTGCATGGAACGCGACAAAGATCTCAGGGAAGTCGTCACCCTCGGCATGCGCGGCCACAACGACACTCCCATGCCGGACTCAGGCAACATCGCGCTGATGGAAAAAATCTTCCTCAATCAGCGCCAGATATTGCGGCAGACCGTCAATCCCGACATCGACAAAATCCCGCAGCTCTTCGCGCTCTACAAAGAGGTGGAGCGCTATTACGATGAAGGCTTGCAAATCCCCGACGATGTGACTCTGCTGTGGAGCGACGACAATTGGGGAAACCTGCGCCACCTGCCGACTTCCGCGGAGCGCGAGCGCAGCGGCGGCAACGGCATTTATTATCACCTCGACTATGTGGGAGGTCCTCGCTCCTATAAGTGGGTCAACACTTATCCCATTTCAAAAATCTGGCAGCAGATGGACCTTGCCTGGAAGTACAAAGCGACGCGCATCTGGATCGTGAACGTAGGAGATCTGCAGCCCAAGCTATTCCCCGCGCAGTTTTTCCTGAACATGGCGTGGGATCCGGGCAAGTGGGGCCCGCAGAATTTGCAGAGCTATACGCGCGAGTGGGCCGCGGACAATTTTGGACCCGCATACGCCGGCCAGATTGCACATCTTATCTCCACCTATGCCAAGTACAACGGCCGCCGCAAGCCGGAGCAGCTTGATCCGGACACCTTCAGCCTCATCAACTTTAGTGAGGCGCAGCGCGTCTCCGAACAGTGGAAGTCGCTCACGGCGGAAGCCGAACTTATCAATCGGAAGCTGCCGCCTGCCTATCGCGCCGCTTACTACGAACTGGTGCTTTATCCGTTGAAGGCTTCCGCCGTCGTCAACGAACTCTATATCGCCGCGGGCGAGAATGCGCTTTATGCGAAACAGGGACGCGTGAGCACCAACGACCTGGCCGACCGCGCGCGCAAGCTGTTTGCCGAAGACGCCGCGCTGAGCTGGAAGTACAACCACGGCATTGAGAACGGCAAGTGGGATCACATGATGGACCAGACCCACATCGGTTACTACTATTGGAACCAGCCGCCGGTCAATGCCATGCCTGCGGTCACATGGGTGCAGCCGCTCCATGCGCCTCACATGGCCGTTGCCGTTCAGGGCAGCGCCTTTGCCGTCGACGGCCCGTTCCCCGCGCTGACGCTGCCTGCGTTTGACGTCTTCAACCGCCAGACGCGCCAGATCGACGTTTTCAACAGCGGCGATCTACCGTTCTCATTTACGGCTGCCGCCAGCCGGCCCTGGATTCACCTCAACACCGCGTCGGGAACCGTCACCAAGAGCGAGCATCTGCTTGTGAGCATCGATTGGGGCAAAGTTCCGCAGGGCGGCGACGAGGGCTCGGTTACGATTCGCCAGAAGAACGGCCCGGCCGTCACCGTCGGCGTCAGCGCGTTCGATCCCGCATTCCCGACCCCCGACGGCCTGCGCGGCTTTGTCGAGGCGCGGCATTACGTCTCCATCGACGCCGCGCACTTCACCAGCCGCAGCGCCGCCGGCCGGGTACGCTGGGTCAACATCCCCAACTACGGCGAAACCCTCTCCGGCATGACGATTTTCCCAGTCACGGCCGAAAGCATTCTGCCGCCCCAGCCCGCGCCCACGCTTAGCTACCACATGTACCTGTTCGACCAGGGCCAGTGCAGCGTCACCGCAATCCTTGCGCCCACGCTCGATGCCCTTCCCAACCGCGGCGAGCGCTATGCCATTTCGTTCGACGATCGGCCGGCGAAGATCGTCAATGCCGCTGCCAACGATTCTCAGGCAGAGTGGGCAAAGGATGTCAGCGACGGAGTGCGCAAAGTCACGACCGTTCTCAACGTTCCGTCCGCCGGTTATCACACGCTCAAGTTCAGCATGATCGACCCCGGCGTGGTTCTGGAGAAACTTCTCGTCGCGTTCGCCGATCCGCACGCGCCACAGTTCCCTGGGATGCCTGTGGCGAAGATTCCCCGCGCTCCGTCCAGCTATCTCGGTCCGCCGGAGAGCTATTTTCTTGTGCCTTCTTCAAACAAATAATGAAATCTTGAGAGAGAGGATGGGCGCGCCAGGTTCAGCGCGCCCGTGAATCCGATCAAAACGTTATCTCTGTTCCCAACCAGACGATGCGGTTGCCGGGCTCTGTGCCGAAGTAGCCGCCAGGCTCGACGAACCCGGTAATGACGCCGAAGTTGCTGCCGCCGCATAGCCCGCCGCTGCCGGCAACCGGACCGGGAGCAGTTGCACTTCCTGCGCACGAGAGGTTCGGGGGACCAAAGTGAGGCGTATTGGTGAGACCCATTGCATCCGCTCGCACCTCCAGCGAGGCGTACTCCCTGATCCTGAAGGTCCGCACCAGGCTCAGGTTCATGTTGTAATAGCCCGGCGCGCGAAACTCATTGCGGTTGGTGTTTCCGAAGTGAGCATTCGCGGCGCCGGTAATCAGCGGTTGGGCAAAGGAATTGGAGTCGAAGTATTCGCAGGTTGGGTCGCCCGTTGCGCAGGTCACGCCGACGCGCGGCGGTTTCCCGTGCTCCAGACGGAAGGGAGCGACGAGATCGGCGGTTTGCGTAGAGCCATTGGCGTCCAAGGCACTGCCATTTCCAGTCACGGTGAACGGTATGCCGCTCATGATGCTGATGACCGGGTCGATGAGCCAGCCGCCCAGAATGTGGCCGCCGATGCCATTCCTGAGCCACGGCTCGCCGCGTCCAAACGGCGTCGCTAACACGCCGGTGATTTCCACGTTGTTGGTGCGGTCGAAGCCGGCCGGTCCATAGTCCTTAAAGTAATCGGGCGGGTAGTTGATCGGGAGCGAGCTGAGCTCTTCGTTGTCGTCGTAGTCCATCGCCTTCGACCAGGTGTAGGCCGCATGGACATTCGAGCCGCCGGCAAACCTGTAGGTCAGCGAGGTCTGCAGCGAATCGTAGCGGCTGTGCCTGAAAGGATCCAGCTCGCCGATGCCTCCCGTGTAGTTTGCGCCGTACCTCTGGCTCAGGACGCCCCCAGCGCTGCCCGTGCCCGGCGCCGAATAGTTGGCGTTTAAAGAGGCCGTCGGATGAAGATCGTAGGCGCCCACATAGCCAATGTTGAACGTTGTGTCGCTTCCGAACTCCTGTTGGAGCGTGAGGTTATAGGTGTTGATGTAGCCGCGGTCGTAGGGGTTGGGTACGGTGGTGGTTCCGGCGCTGGTGGGCAGCGCGATCTTGCCGCTGCTCAGATCCGGCCGCGGGATCAGCACGATGCCGGTGGGAACGGAGTAGCTCCCGCTGCCCAGGCCGGCGCCGTTCAGGCCGGTCAGGCTGGCCGCGGGAATGTAATCCGCGGTATTCGGCGGCAGGTTGGTATCGAGAAGCAGGGACGGATAGGCATTGAGCATCACGTGATAGGGGTCGTAGGGATCGGCGCTCAACCCGTAACCGCCACGAATTACGGTGGAAGGCATAATGCGATAGGCAACCCCCACGCGCGGCAGGAACTGTCCGTGTCCCACGCTCACGCCGTCGTTGCGGGGGACGCTGCCATAGCCGCCGATGGAGACGATGCCGGTTTGCAGATTTAACCAGCGAAGACCCTTGCCGTTGTCGGCGTATCCGAAGGGATAGTATTCCCAGCGAAGACCATAAGTCAGCGCCAGTTTGGGAGTTATTTGCCATTGGTCTTGCCCGTACCACGCCCAGTTACCCCAGCGCTCCGCATTAGGGTTGAAGAGCTGTCTCGCCTTGCCGGTCTCTTGCGGCAGCCCCAGCAGGAAATCGGCCCACTCGTTGTACCAGGTCGGGGTCGCCCCTTGCTCGGAAGTGACGTCGCCATTGAACTGAAACTGGCCGCGGGCATTCTGGAATGTGCCGCCCTGCGCCTGAAAGTGGTTGATCAGCGTGTGGTCCCACTCGATGCCGGCTTTGAAGTTGTGTCTTCCCCTGATCCAGCCCAGATCGGCGTCGGTGACGAGTTGATCGTCGTCAAACGTGAACGGGTTGGCGACTTGCGCATTGCCGATGTTCAAGTCGCCCGGCGAGGTAAAGGTGAAACCCGGCCAGCCGTAATAGAGGGATGGGCTGCCCGGAGCGCCCGCGTTATTGGTTCCGGGAATCTTCAGTTGGTCGATCCCTCTGGGCGAAGTCAGATCGAAGGTCGAACCCAGGTTTTGCCGGGTGTAGCCGAAGTTCCAGTCAAACAACAGATTGGGAGTGAACGAATGAGTAGCGCCGATGCCCACGAGCTGAACCCGGCCGGGAGCGCTGCCAAGCTGTCCTCCGTTGGTGGCGTCTCCGATCGCGGCTCCCAGCAAAGGCGGATCGTAGACCAGGGTCTTCGAGAAGCTGTACCTTCCCCATAGCGCGGACTTCGGACCCAGGGCCCAGGTCACCTTGCTGTCGCTGTTGTTGCGGTTGAACAAGGCGGTGCCGCTGCCCGTCCAATTGAGCAAGCCGCTGCCGGTTTCCTGCGAAAACAACGGCTTCATCAATCCGATCAACGTCTCTGCGGCGGGATCGATGCGATCGGGGCAGATCGTATTGAGAACGCCGTTGCAGGAGATTTGCGTCTTGCCGGCTCCGGCCGCGCTGCCCGTCGCGGGGTCATAGATGATGGGGTTTCCCGGCAGGCCGGTGAAATCACCGCTGGCCATCGCCGCTGTGGGCAAGGTCCGCGTATCTGGCCCGGCCAATTGCCGCTGCGTGGTGCGGTCGAAATCGAAGAAGAAGAAGAGCTTGTTCCTGACGGCGGGACCGCCGACCGCGCCGCCGATCTCGTTCTGGTTGCTGCGGTTCTTGTGAGGAAAGAGGGTGGGGTCGGTATCAAAATAGTTCCGCGCCTCAAAGTTCTGGTCGGTATGAAACCAGTGAGCGTCGCCGTGGAAGTTGTTGGTGCCGGACTTGATCTCCACGTTCACCTCGGCGCCGCCGGCCATTCCCTCCTGGGCGGTGAAGGCGTTGGTTACTGTGTTGACCGTCTCAATGGCGTCCTCCGGCGGCACGTAAGCCACGTTCGCCGGCAGGTACGGATAGGCGTCCAGCACGCCGTCTATGCGCGTGTCTACGCCTTGATAGGATTGGCCGTTGAAGTTCTCGTTGATCGCCCGCTGCGGGTTGCCGGCGGTCGAATTGGTCTCCGAAGTGAGTCCGGAGCCGGGGACGGTCCCCAGCAACGATTGGAAGTTCGCTCCCTGAGTGCCCATGATGGGCAGATTCTCAATCTGCCGGGTGGTTATGTTCTGCTGCACTGCGGCGGTTTCGGTCTGCAGCAGTGGGGCTGCGGTGGAGACCGTCACAGTTTGCGACGTCGTTCCCACTTTGAGCTGGACATTCAACTGCGCGATTCCATTGACCGCAACGGCCACATTGGGGGTTTTCTGGGTGGTGAAACCGGTCGCGGTGACGGTTACGGCGTACGTGCCCGGCAAAAGAGCCGCAAATCGATAAATGCCGCTGGAGTTAGTGACCCCGGTCTGCTTGACGCCGGTTTGGACCTCCAATGCGGACACGCGAGCGCCGGCTATGGCCGCACCCGTGGGATCGGTTACGGCGCCGGTGAGCGAGCCGTATAACGTCTGCGCGCCTGCCCAGGGGCAGACCGCAAACGTCAGCAGAGCGGCCAGCAACAGCACCGCGCGCGGCATTGCAACCGCCACGCCGAACGGCTGCTTCCTTTTGTAAACCAGCTTTCTTCTGTAGATAAGTTCGCTCTGATTCTTTACCGAAACGCATGCAACAGGTCCCGGTCTTGGAATCTCGACTTGACTTTCGTTGATTTCGCTTGGTTGCGTATTTGGCCCAGAAAGATACCTGCTTGCGCTGAACACACTCAACACGCTCATACAGCCTCCGGGATTTTGAATTGCGCAATCCGCCTTCTTAAAAAAGCGAGCGCGGCTCCCCGGCTAGCGCGATCTATATAACGAAGGAATTAGGGGAATATCGTCGCATCCAGCCCCTCGATGGCGGCTTGCGGTGCCAATTTGTTGGCGAGTCGAAGTATATAAAATGAAACAAGGATTGTCAACCTCGGGACCTGTCTGCCTGATCTGGTATTAGAGCAATTCCGGAGTAGGTGTATCCCGAAGACGCCGGCAAAATCTTCTCGCCCGTTTTGCAGTTAATTATGTCCCTTTGGCGCACAATTCTTAAGTAGAGGGGTCTGACAGCAGGCGAAGGAGAACGCGCCGCGATCTCGAAAAATCCCTACTTAAGGGCCGTTTCTGAAGGTGGGGGGTGGGGGTGGCGCAAATCGCCCCATTTTTCAGTGGATTGCGTATCGTAAGCCACATGCAATGAGTTGCTTGCGAAATATTCCAGGTTATCAAGTAGTAAACAATAAATCCGTTTTAAGGCAATTTTAGCCTCACTTAAGGCTGTTAAAGGTTGCCTTAAGCCGTTTGAAGACAGTTCCGCGGCCAGCGGCCCGAACGAAACTAAGCAGGACACAGGAACCCTGATTTCGCTCTAGTCTGGGATAGGTGGATGCGTTTGGCGGCCTAAAGGTTGCCTATGTTATTTTTTCGCGGACTAAATTATTGATGCCATGCAATTCAAGGGCATTGCGATCTATGAGTCTCTCTATGAACAAGCACGCCAACTGAGTTCGCCGCCTCGGCTGACATAACGGCAAAGACACACATTGCCGTTCGTCGCGGGATTCCGGAAATCCGCTCCTGCGCATCACAGTTGCGGATTATTCTGCTGGTCCTGCTGCTGTTGCGCTACCTGGTCGATCTTATGCTGGCGAGCAAGGATATCCTCCATGATCTGCTGCGGGTTCTCCGGCTTCCCGGCGTCGCCATTGCCGAAGGGAGTTTCCATCGGCGGAGGACGCGGCGGCACGGGAGGCGGATCGGCTTCGTCATCGTCCGAGTTGCTGCGGTTGCGATTGTTCCCGGACCTCTGCAGGCTGGCGGGGGAGCTGACGCTCAAAACGATCTCAAGCGGGCCGTCGGCGTCACGGCCGCCGATCATGAGCACGTTGTAGCCGGAGCCGTCGAGGAGCTTCGAGAGCACGTCGCGCGACGGGCCGGGGCCATAGATGCCGAAGATGCGCCGATCCCGGGTGAGCCCTTGCAATTTGGCGCCCGTGTCGACGGCGACCTGGCGCAGAATCTGGTCGAGGCTGGAATTCGAGGCTTCGATTTCGAGGCCGCGGCTGTCCCAGCTCACCTTGGCCTGGTTGGGAGGCTGGTTGGCGGGCCAGATCGGAGCCGGCGGCGCAGCCGGCAGCGCGGCCATCGATTCCGGAGCGGGCCTGCGCTCAATCGAAGCGGCACGAGCATGCGCGGCAGCGCGGCGGCGCGGTTGCGCGGGCTTGGCGGCGGCCTGTTGCTGCGGCGCCGGCTTTGCGGCCTGCGGGGCATGGGTCTGCGCGGCAAGGTTCTTTCCGCCCAGGATTGCAGGCACGGCTAAAAGCGCGAGGACCGAAAGCGCAAGCCGGATAGTTAACGTCAAAGGAAATCCTTGCCGGCGCAGGCGCGATGGCGTCAGCCGGGAATTCATCGTCTTTGGCCGTGGCTGCATCATCTGTTGCACTGCGATCGGCGGGGCGGCGCTTCAAGGCCTCAAGAAGCGCATCGCAAGCGACGACTCGTTCTTCGGCGCAGACGGCGATTTATCCGCGCGCGGCTTGGCGCCTGCATTGTTATATGGCATCAACCCCAGCATCCAGGAAAAGTCCTGCGTCGTGGAATGGGGCGGCGTTGGGATGCAATTGCCGTTTTGGTTTTGGTTGCAGGCGTACCCAATGTAAGGCCAACCCTGCGGCGGCCTTCCGAAATTGTCTTCCGCTGACCCTGGCGCAGGCTGCTTGCCATCGAAAGCCGCGTACTGGTGGCAGGTGATGCACGACGATTTGCCGGGCGGCACTCCCTGGTTGAATTCCACAAAGGAATTGCCCAGCACCGTCGGTTTCCCGCCGGAGACGAATTCGGCCTGCACCCCGGTGAGAAAGTAATTGTTAAACGCCGGATTCAGGTGCGCCGCGGCCATGGCCTGGTGCAACTCCTCGCTCTGCTCGGCCGTCTGTCCCTTTCCGTAGGGTTGGCTCGACGTGGTTCCCCATGAATCGAGGCAAGCGCCATAGAGCTTGGGGTCGCAGCGATTGGGATTGGTGATGCCGCTGTTGGGCTCGAACGTCGCCCACAGCCAGCGGACCATCGACTTGGAAGTAATGTGGATGCCCACCAGCGCATAACACGTGCCGTCGATCGTCTCCGTGTACAGATGGTTGGCCGGATCGGGACAGGCAAAGGTCGGCTTGCTGAATGAAGTCGCCGGCGCCCAGTCTAACTTCACTTCCACGGAGTCGAGATCGCGGCGAATATCGTTCATGCCGGTCCCCGGGAAGTTGATTGCCATGTCGTGCGCGTTGCCGTAAGTTTGCTGGCCGATGAGCGTGGTAAGGCCGCTCCTCTTCAGAAAGGCCGCTTCCGGCGGGCTCACGTGAACCTCTTCGCAGAACATAGCGTTCCGAGTTAAATTGGAAGGAGGCGGGTATCCCCCGACCGGCGCCGTTCTCATTGCGCTGCAGTCGCTGCCTGCCATTTTCCCGGCCACGGGGCTTGCGTGCAGCACGCGCAGCACTTTGCCATCGCTTCCGGCTTTCGCGGCGGCCGCCACGATCGCCGCGCTGGGGCATCCTATCGCACGGGGATTCAGTCGACATTCCTCCGGCCAGGCCTCAACGGTTAAGTGGCCGTTAGCAGGCGCCATGGCTTCCAGGAAGAGAGCCCAGGCGAGCGAATCGAAGCTGGGACCATAAAACGCATCCTCCGAGGCTGGCGTGGCGCTGCTTCTAACTGCCGGCTGCGGAGAGGCCGCGGTATATTTCTGGGGCTCCTGCGGCCGGGATGCCGCCTCCGCACGGTTTTTTGAGTAAATGCCGAAGCAAGTTGCAACGGCTGCGAGCGAGAGCAGAGCCGCGGAAAGCCTAATGCGACTTTTCATGTAAATATCCCTTTTTCCCGCCGTACGTCACCGCGAACAAAACGATGCTCTTCAAGAAGGGGGGCAAGCCGAAGCTTGCCCCTTTCCTTTGCGTGAGAAAAGCCGAAGATGTTATTGCGGGCTCCCTCCTATAGAGATGCTTCCGAGGACGTTTAGCCCGCGTCTCAGTGTTGACCGTCGTCAATGGCCGTAGCCGTAGTGGTGGTGCGGCGTTACCGTAATCGGCACCGACGCAGTCGCGGCCGTGAATGTGGTGTATGCGGTATTGGCCGATGTGCTTGCTGTGTAGATGTTCGTCGGCGTGAAGGTCGCCCTCAAGGTGTAATTGCCGGGGGCAAGCACGGTGCCTGCGGCCGGCGAATAGACCCACGTGCCCGGAACCGGCACATTCGTCAACAAGCCGGTGTTGCCAGGAGCCGCGCCGGCCATGCCTGAAATCTCGTTGGCCGACGCCGCTGCATCCAACTGAGCGGCGCTCAGCGGGGTGCCGGAAGTTATCGGCGCAGGCGCCGCCCAGGTAATGGTCGGCGTCAAGGGGCACCCTGGCGGAGTGCAAGAGTACGGGTTCTGACGGTTTATGGTGGTCGTCTGCGACCAGTCGGCTCGGTGGGTGTTGCTGTCGCCTAAGTTGAACGACACATTGAGCGGGTCCGTTGTAGCGGCTTCCTGCACGCCATCGGTCGTCGAGAAGCCCGTTAATCCGGGGTTGCCGGCGCCGGGGCTTGGCAGCCCAAGGGCGAAGAAGTAGCTGCCCGTCACTCGACCCGGCCTACCGTTATCGCAGCCAGGGTTTGTCGTCGAAGCCACAGCCGATGCAAACACATAGTTGTTGTTGGCCGCGATCGTAAACGTCTGGGTGTTAGCGGCAGCGGACTGACTGCCCTGGTTAGGGGGAACGACGCCGTTAGACGGGACAGGCGGCGGAACCGTGAACGTATAGGAACTGCCATCGGTACAGGCGACGTCAATCTCCGTAAACGAGGTTGGGACCGTGACTGTCGCTGCCGCGTGCGTGCCCGGCATCGACAATTGATACTGTGAGGTAATGGTATCTCCGGAGTTGATGGTTAGATTCTGGCCCCATGACCAAGGCGTCGGGCTCAATGGCAGCATAACGTCTCCGCCCTCGTTCCAGACATCGCCGGGCGGGAATGCCGGCTGGTGCGTTCCCCACCACCCGGTCCACATATTGGGGTCCCAAGTGGGCTGAGCGCTGGGCTGCTGTGGGCCGCGGTGATGCCATTCACGTTTTGGTAACGCGTCGGCTTCCTGCCAGGAGACTTTCACGTTTGTAGGCACGTCGGCGCCAAACAGGAATTTGTTGACAATGGGTTCTGTGGCATTCTGCTGGTAGGACGGCACGACACAGTGGAAGTGATTGGTGTCGATATAGTAGCTGAACCGGTCCCCGATGCCATAGCTGTCGTAGATTGCCTCCGTTGCCAAATCGTCGAGCGTGCCGGATCGATCTCCCAGCCAGTAATAGTCGCTGTCCCCCGTTGTAAGCAAAGCCCTGGGCGCAACCAAAGCCATCAACTCAAAATTATCGAACGGCAGCTTGTAGACATTGGCGCCGGAAAATTGCAGCAGCGACGTATCCCACCAGTCGTAATCCGTGTCGTTGATGTCCTCGACGCTGCCCTGCGTCTCGATCTCATGCGAAATGCGCCAGGAGGGTTCGCCGCCGCCGCCATTTTCCTGGGAGATGACGAGGGCAATGCGCTCGTCAAGTGCGCCGCTGATCATCGCCATTTTCCCGGCATAGGAGCATCCGGTGACCGCCGAGCGGGTGGTATTGAGCGGGAGCTGACTGTTGGGCTGCGCTGCAACCATTTCAATGCCGTCAATGATGCGGCTTATTCCATAGGACCATGCGGCGTATTCCGCCGAGTTACTTCCATTGGGGAAGCCGTCGGCGGCGTCGCATCCACCTGGACCAGTGGTTATTCCGGCGCACAGAGTGGGATAGAGCTTGTAGAACCCATCGTTGTTATGAGCCACCAATTGACCGAACGTATAGGATGCAAAGGCGGGCATCGCGCCTGCGAAGCCGAAGAAGGTGCTGTAACTGACTTGCGCGGCACAGCCGGCTGCCGGTACGGTAACGCCGCTCGGCAATGTTGCCGATGCATCGAACGCCGATTCGGGCCAGCTTCCGGTAGGTCCTGTCATACCGATGACGTACGGCCACCCAGCGGCTGGTTCGACACACGCCGCCGACGGGGTTGGAAGGACAATTGGCACGCTCGTCGTTAGCGTATTCGACCCCGTCGGCCCAACCACCGTCACATTGATGGTCAGCGTGCCGCTCGTCGTACTGCCGGTATTAAAGGCAAAGGACGCGGTTTCCGAGCACCTGTAGGAAACGCCTAAAACGTCGTCTGCCGAGGTATCCGTGCAGGCGGGCTTTGGACCCTGCCCATATTTCGCAAGCGCAGCCAGGTAATCCTGGCGATGATGCTCCAGGGCGAACCAACTGTTGTCGCGAGGCCCATTACTGCTGCCGCCAGGTCCATTGAAGTACTCAAACGGGTCCGGCAATTGCCGAATGATGGGGAGATCGGAGAAAGGCTGGAAGACCGGAGCCGGGTATTGGCCTAAACCCGTATTCTCATGGGTGTAGACCGGTGGGAGTTGTCCCGACGGCGGACCAGGCCGGCGATCCTGCGCCGATGTGGCAGCAACGCCTAGCAGCAACGCCGCTGCCAGCCCAAGAGAAATCGGGCTGAGGTGCAAATTCCTGAGGGACTTACGCATGGCAGTTCTCCTTTTCATTTAGTTGGCAGCGGCTGTCAGGACTGGAATTGTTCTCCAGCCGAGGGAGTTCCAGGGCGAGGTGCACGAACAGTTCGGAAATTGGCAAGATCCAAGGGGAACGAATCGTCTGCCTGGTGACCTCACGGGCCGGTCGGCCGGCAAGCGAGCCATTGCACTGAGAGTTAGCCCAGTGCAAGGGTGAGATACAAGTCTGAGTCGACCGTGATTACTGTCTGGGCCCAGGCCATCGAAACAGGGCTGGCGAGAACCGAGATGCCGACGCGTTGCGTACTTGGTTGGGGAATAGCAGTCTGACCGCTATTTGGTTCGCGGCGACAACTATATCCCCAGGAAAATCTACTTGTCAAGGAAAAAATCCAGTACTTTCTCCATATTTTCGACCTACAAGCCGCCCAGCCCTGATTTGCGGCTCATTCATGCGATGATTTTCCGCAGCCTCTACCACCCGACCAGGAGCGAGATCCAACAGACGAAGGGCGAATTCATCTGGATGCTGGGCTTCGATGTCGAATTCTCCGAGATCTGAGGCGGAAAGTCCGCCAGATTGTGCGTGACGATGACGCTGGCGCCGCTGTGGATCGCCTACCAGTTCCTCATTCGTGAAAGGGCCGTAGGACTCAGCCGTATCGAACAGGGTCACGCCACAGTCATATGCGGTACGAATGAGCTTGATCATCTTGCCCTTGTCGGCCGGCGGGCCGTAGAGCGCGCTCATGCTCATGCAGCCGAGGTCCAGAGCAGAGACATCGAGATTCTGTCCGAGAATACGCTTTTGCATTGCTTCTCCGTTGTGCTGTGTGCGCCCTTTCTCACCTAGTGTAGTGTCCACTATATAACTGGACAACCGGATTGTTTGGTTTTTCGAGTGCGCGGCAGAGTGCATCCCGGCTGGATCTGCTCCAGTGTCTGTCGGCAGCGAGACAGCTTTTCCACGATGGA
>JBOGLX010000169.1:0-6948 GCA_050745765.1 Occallatibacter sp.
GTTCCATGAACACCGCCAGCAAGGCAAATGCTCACGAAACCAGAATCCGGCGGTGGACTACTTTTACTCCGCCGCAGTGCACCGCTCACGCGGCGCACCGTGGCCTAGTTTTGCACCGGCGCGCATAAACTCTCAGGGCAGGCTAAAAGTCGTGCCCTTTCAAAACCGGACTTCCTCCACGGGCTGTTAAGGCAACCTTTAACAGCCTTAAGTGAGGCTAAAATTGCCTAAAAACGGATTTATTGTTTACTACTTGATAAACTGGCATATTTCGCAAGCGACTCATTGCATGTGGCTTACGGTACGCAATGCACTGAAAATGGGGCGATTTGCGCCAACCCCACCCCCCACCTTAAGAAAGGGTGCCTAGCAGCCTGTGGCGAAAGTCGAAAACTCCGCAGAAAACCTTCCCTCAGCGGCTAAAGCCGCGCTGATTTTGGGGCCACTTACGGCACCCTTCGACTATGCTCAGGGCAGGCTAAAAGTCGTGCCCTTTCAAAGCCGGACTTCCACCAGGCCGTTAAGCCGGGATTTTTTCCAGATCGCGGCGCGTTCACCTTCGCCTGCTGTCAGACCTCGACGGGCTGCGCATGCCCGGAACCCTCTACTTAAGAATTGTGCGCCAAAGGGGCATAATGATATGCAAAACGGCGGGGAAGATTTTGCCGGCGTCCTCGGGATACACCTACTCCGGAATTGCTCTAATGCGAATGGGAAATCCGCTGAGACGCCGCGGCTATGGTCGGGGAGAGAGGATTTGAACCTCCGACCCCCTGGTCCCGAACCAGGTGCTCTACCAGGCTGAGCCACTCCCCGAACATGGAGTAGAGAAGCGTTTTACCGGGGGCCTGGCGAAAATAGTCCCCGAATGCGCCTCAATGCGCCGTTACGCGCCAGGGATCAGTGTAGCAGAATTGCCGCCGGCCGGCTGGGGCTCAGTTGCTCTTGTCCGAATGGCCTTCGAGGCCGGCGGGCAGGTCGAGCGCCACCAGGGCGAAGTGGGTCTTGCCGTTCTGAGTAGACTCGAAGCCCACGATGTGCTGGTGGCGGAAGGAACCGGCCTTCAGTTCGAGCTTGCCGCCGCCGAAGCTGTAGTCCCCGGATTGCACTTGAACCTTGGAGCTGTTCGAGTCTTTGCAGGTGAGGCCTTGCGCGGTTGCGGCCGGGGCGCCGATGGCCGCGTTGTTCTGGCAGGTAAGCACGTCGCCGTAGCGGCCAAGGGCCTTTTTGTAAAACGCAATCACCTGCTGCCGCGAGTCCGGAGTTGAGTAGGAAACGACCTGCACGTGCATCTCCCACTCGCCGAAGCCGAGATGGACGTCGGCGGATTTGTGCTTGCCGTCGCTGTCCTTTGTCTCCTGAGCGCCGGGATAAACGGGAAGACCGAGATCGGCCGCCGTGGTCTGGTCGGTGTTGACGTGGACGCCGCCGAAAGGAGTGTCCACCTGGACGTCCTTGCTCTGGCCGTTGGCGGACTTATCGACGTGGACACGGCAGCCGGCGATGGCGACGAGCGCCAGCGCGGCCAGCAGGGTTGTTGCTTTCTGAATCATGGCAATCGCCCTCTTGAAGGCGTTATACGCCCGCGCGGGCCGAAAGGTTCCGGAAACCGCGCAATCAGTGCGCCGAGTGGCCGTTTTCCGAATGACCGTCTTCTTTTGTGCTGGTGGCCCAGAGAATGCACGCCGCGAAAACGGCGATGATGACGGGGACAACGAAAAACGGGGAATCGATATTCATTGCTTGCTCCTTGACAGACAGAGTAACAAAAAGGGCGTGAAACTGGCCTTAAGTGGCCTTAAGTTTGGCTAAAAGACGCCTAATCGCCCTTAATCGGGGCTTAAGAGACCTTAAATTCGCTTAGGAATGCTTAGCTTTTTGCCGATCGACGGCCGGGAACTTTTATTTAAGCAACTGATTGCAGGACGCTTAAAAAATCAAGTTGGCGAATTCCGGCAGAATTCTGAGAGGGGGGCGGGGTGCCCGGTGCGGAGCCAGGGCTGGGGGGCAGGCTCTCCGCAGACTGGTGCTCATTTTTGGGGCTGCCTGCTCACGCCGGAACTCCTCTACTTATCAATTGTGCGCCTGCGGGGCATAATTCTATGCAAAGTTGCGGGAGAAATTTTGGGCGCCGTGAAGGCCGGTCTCCGGCATTACGCGACAGGCACGGAAGGAACGGCCGAGAGTTTCCGGGCCTGCCGGCGACGGGAACGCGGGGCAGCGCCCTCCCAGGTCTGAAAATTCAGACCTGGGGCACCCAAATATGATCGGGGAGGGAACGTCGTGAGGACCTGGGCCACCCGCCAACTTGAAAAATCTCTCCCGGCGCGAAACGCCCAAATCAAGCTATTCTTAAGCGCTTTTTAAGCCAACTTAAGGCCCTCGAAGGCCGTCTTAAGCGAAAATAAGGCCGATTGAAGGGGTAGATAAGGCCAGCTAAAAAGCCGATCAGGCCGCAAAAGGGCCGCATCTCAACCCGCGCCAGATCGGCCGCGCCAGTTCGGCTGTCGCCTTCACGCAGGCGAAAGCCGTTCCAGCGGCGGCGGCGTCGCCAGAAAGCGCCGCGCAAACTCGCCGCTAGACTCCTCGAGCAGTTCCCTCACTCGCTCCGGCCGCTCCGGGTGCACAATCAATCCCGCGTGATGCTCCTTCCTGACCCGCCAATATTTGACCCGCCTATACGTTCCAGAATCAACCGGCCCCTCGAAAAGCCGTTCCTGCTAATATGCTCAGCATGACGACGCGACGCGATTTTCTCTCTATTGGAGCACTGACGGCCGCGGGCATGGGTGTGACGGCGGATGCATGGGCGCAGACGGCGGAAGCCGTAAAGCAGATGAAGCCGCCGGCTAAGCCGGTGATCGTAACCCGCGTGACCGGCGACAACACCATCCAGGAGGCGTACCAGATGCTGCTTGACGGCTCCGACACGCTCGACGCCGTCCACCACATCTGCCTGGGGCGCGAGAACGATCCCCGCGATCACTCCGTCGGACTCGGCGGCCTGCCCAACGAGGACGGTGTGGTCGAGCTCGACTCCTGCTGCATGCACGGTCCGTCGCGCTCCGCCGGGTCGGTGGGCGGCGTCCAGAACATAAAAAACGTCTGCCTGGTGGCGCGCAAGGTTTACCAGAACACCGCGCACGTGATGCTGGTGGCCAAGGGCGCGGAAAACTTCGCCGTCGAAATGGGCTTCCCGCGCGAAAATCTGCTCACCGACGATGCGCGCAAAATCTGGCTGCTGTGGAAGGAGAACAATTCCCAGATGGACTGGTGGGGGCGGGGCATGGATAGCCCCAACTGGAAGAACCCCTTTGCCGGCGGCTCCGCGCCCATGCCTTCGGTGAACCTGCACGGACTCCCGCCGAAGGGGCCCGGCGCGCAACTCGCGCCGGAGGCCGCGCCGCAGCAAATCCTGCCCGGCGTCATTCCCCGCCATCCCACCCCGGAGTGGGCGGAGACCATCCGCGTGCGCGCGCACAGGCTCTCGCAGATGGCCGCCGACCTCGACATTCCGCCGGCCGGCCGGCCCTATGCCGTCAGCCAAATATTGTGGCCGGGGACGGGCACCATCCACGCCTCCGCGGTCAACGCCAAAGGGGAGATTTCGGGCGCGACTACCACCTCCGGCCTGGCGTGGAAGCTGCCGGGGAGGGTCGGCGATTCGCCTATTATCGGCGCGGGCAGCTACACCGACCAGGATGTAGGCTCGGCGGGCGCCACCGGCTCCGGCGAGGAGAACATCAAGGTCGCCGGCGCGCACACTATCGTCGAGCTCATGCGCCAGGGACTGAGCCCCAAGGAAGCCGGCATGGAGGCGCTGCGCCGCGTGGCGCGGGTCTATAACAACGACATGACCAAGGTCCGCCTGCTGGATATGGAGTACTACATTGTCCGCAAGGATGGCGCCTACGCGGGCGTTTCGCTGTGGAGCAGCACCGCCCGCGGCCATCCGCGGGTCTTCGCCGTCGACGATGGCGCCTATCGCGTGGAGAATTGCGCCTACCTTTTCGAAGGCTCGTATCAGGAATGGCCGCCGATCTGAAGGCAGGTCCACGAGGCAGGTCCACGGGATGGGCAAGCCCGCGGGTAGGGAAGCAGGCGCGAGGTTAAGGCGCTGGGGCCGGACAATTACCATCGAATCGATGGCCGAGCGATTTGAAACATCGCAGCGGGTTTCCTATCCGATCGAGCTGGTTTTCGCGTTCTTCGCCGCCCCGCAGAACCTTCCCCACCTGATGCCGCCGCGCCTCGAAACGCGCATCGAGGACGCGCGCATTCAGCCGCCGCCGCCGCGGCCCATCGCCGGCGACCCGGCGCGGCGATTCAAAAGCGTGGCCGCGGGCGTGGGGTCGGAGATCCTCATCAGCTTTTATCCCATCCCCTGGATTCCCCGGCGCGTGAGCTGGATGGCGAAGATCGTCGAGTTCGAGTGGAATCGATATTTCTGCGACGAGCAGGCCCGTGGGCCGTTTAAGCTGTTCCGCCATCGTCACGGCTTCGAGTTCGAGATAAGGGAGGGCCGCGAAGGTACGCTGTTGACCGACACTGTCGACTTCGAGTTGCCCGCATGGCTGGGCCGCGCCGGCGCCGCCTTGGTGCGGCCCCGGCTGGCCAAGGCCTTCGCGTACCGCCAGAAGCGGCTGCCGGAGATACTCGCCGTGGTCGAGCGCCAAGCCGCAAGGCGCACCTGACCTCAATCTCCGCTTGCTTATCCCCTAATAAGTCTGAGAGTCGTCCTGCGGCTACACCGGATGAGCGGCGATCCAGCGCGACTGTAAAACTCGCGGTGCGCCGAAACTTTGTTCGCGGACCCCTTGACAGGGAGTGGAAAAAGGGTGAGGATTTAAACAAATCGAGGTTACCGCCGGCTACGGGAATAGGTACCTTCGGTTCACGTCACTGGCGAGTATCCTCATCAGCCTTGGTTACCAGCCTTGGTTCTCAACTTCGGCTTCCGGCAAATCGGAGCGGAGGTAGGCATGGTGGTCAGAACACAATGCAAGGGCCGCAAGATCGGCGGACTCTATATCGGCGCTAGAAACGTTCGACGTTATTTTCCCAGATATATTGCGGCCATCGAATTTGAGTTGGGGCATCTGCGCATTCATTGCCAGTTGGCTCCCGCTTTTTGGCACGGCCAGCCGGAGATAAGCGATCCCCGGCTGTGCGAATGGTTGGAATTCAGACTCTACCGCGGGCGATCGAGTCGTCCGCCGATTCCCTTGGCGATGCTTCCATCGGGGAGCAACGCGTTCAAACTACTTCCCCTCGCGCTGCCGCCGGTTTCTTCGACCGTGATCGGGCAAGCCACAGTCGGGCGCTCCGCACTTCCGGTCCGGCAGTCCGAGGGCAATTCGATCGGCGGCGCAGTGCCCTGCAAAGGGAGCCGATTCCTTGCTTGTTAGACGCAGACCATGTAGTAAATGCGCCTTGTATTAGTGCGCTCCTCCAAGTCGAAGAATGCGCACTGCATGCAACGCCGTCCCCACATAATGCAAGACAAAAACAAGGAGATTGGCATTATGAAATCGTCTTACACAAGCAAAGAACTGGAGACCCTGGCAGTCCATGCGCTCAAAGCGCTGCTTCACCAACTCTCTGCCGTCGAACTGAAGGAAATGAAGCTGGAATCTCATGCGCCCGGACGCCAGATTGAAATTCTGGCCAATGTTGGCGTCTACGGTCAAAGCCACACTCTGGCCTGCAAGGTGGCCGGCAGCGCAGATCCGAGTCATGTCCGCAAAGCATTGAAGCAGTTGCACGACGGCGCCGCGAATATGGCTGAGGGTGCGACCCCGGTCTTCATCGCGCCTTATCTCTCGCCCGAGGCGCGGGCGCTTTGCTCCGCGAGCAAGACCGGCTTTCTCGATCTCGAAGACAACGCCCGCCTTATGCTGGGCGAAGTTTTCATCGGCAAGCGGTCGATGGGACGCCGCAACGCGACGCGCAATGCGGGCGCGCCTGGGCAAACCGCGAACGAGAGCCTTGCAGGCAAACTTCCGCAGGCCCGGGCCGCGGCCCCGTCCGCGGCACACGCTCCAGATCTCGGCTGCGCCGCGTAAAGCGGCGCGCCGCGGATCAGGGCCCGCAAGCGAGGGGCGCACCTTTGCGTCTCCGGCGCCGGACAATTTCGTGGGCAATCTTCGTGGACAATCTTCGTGGATTCGATACAACGGCTCAGACCTCGAGGCTCAGATCTCGAGAATGATCGGCATAATCATGGGCCGCCGGCCGGTTGACTTCTGGATCAGCCGCTTCAATTCCACGCGCACCTTCTCATTCACCATCCCGTAGTCGCTCTTCTGTTCGCCGCTCAGCCCATCCAGCGTTTTCAGCACCAGTTCCCGCGCCTGGTCGGTAACGTCCGCGCCGCCAAAGCCGCGCATGATTACCTCGGGCGGCCGTTCCACTTTGCCGGTGCGCTTGTTAATTGCCAGCACCGCAAGAACGATGCCGTCTTCGGAGAGGATGCGCCGGTCGCGGATGACCAGATCTTCCACAACGTCGTTCGACGAGCCGGAGTCGATGAGTATGCGCCCCGCCGTCACCTTGTCCTTCTTGTGCGCGTCGTCTTTGTCGAGCTCCAGAACGTCCCCATCCTCGATCACGATGGCGTGCTCCACCGCGCCCGTCTCCATGGCTACCTGCGCGTGGCGGCGCAGGTAGCGATAGTCGCCGTGCACGGGGATGAAGAACTTGGGCCGCACCAGGTTGATGAGCAGCCGCATCTCCTCCTGGCTGCCGTGGCCGCTGACGTGGATGAGCCCGTGCTGGCCATCGTCGTAGATCACGTTGGCCTCGCGGCGGCTCAGGTGGTCGATCACGCGGAAGATGCCCTTCTCGTTGCCGGGAATAATGCGCGAGCTAAGGACCACCGTATCGCCGGGCTCGATGCGCGCATGTTTGTGATTGTCCACCGCGGCGCGGCTCAAGGCGCTGAGCGGC